>NZ_JAKUFQ010000030.1:0-55266 GCF_022663475.1 Bacillus cereus group sp. BfR-BA-01382 | reverse complement strand
CCCTTCCAAATATATGCGAGCCCATTCTTTTACATTCAAATGTATTGTAATTTTTTATTTATCATAAAACCAAAATATTGCATACTTACATATTTTATGTAAAAAGTATTTGACATGATACTTTTCCAATTTTATACTTATATTTGTAAAGAGTTTTTTACAATCGAGGGGGGCAATTATTTATTGAATACTAAAAAAACTATTTTTATCATCATTGTTTTAGCATTAATTGCAATAATAGTACATGGCACATATAAATACATCACTGAAGGTTCTATTTTGGGTAGTACGATTTTTGCTATTTCGTTAATACTTAGTAATTTAATTAATCACATTACTTGGGGAGATCCCCACGGTGTATCAGAAGAAAGTCAAGATGAAATGGGCCAACAAATTACATATAAAAGCTTTAAAATTGCGTATTTTGTGCTTGTAGTTATAATGTTCCTTTTATTAATCTTCTCCGAAGGATTTTCTATGGGGGCTAATTTAGATGGCGTTAAAAACCTCCCTCTGTTCATCGCAATTTGCTCTTCATTCTTTATTTATCCTATTGTCGAACTCATAGTTGCAAAACAATATAAGTAAAAAGATGAGGTTTTCTACATGTAGAAAACCTCATCTTTTTATATTTACATACTCTCTACAATTGCTTTTAATTTATTCACAGTCCGCCAATTCCTAACTGTAGCTGGTGTATGTAACTTCTGAAACTGGTTCATTAATTTAGAATTTCGAATGCTATTTTTGAAAAACAAATAAGCAACCTTCTCATCTATATAGCAATCTTCAAGTTCACTTTTAAATGTAAGCAATTTACTACTCTCTTCTTCAGAAAGTACATTAGCTAAAAAAGCAACATGAACACTTTCTCCTTCTAACAATGAATGAACTTCATACGGACATTGTTTAATAATATTTATAAATTCATCATGTGTTCTTAGCATGACTGGAACATCGAAATCAAATTCATTTTTCATTTCAGATTGTATTCGGTCCTTTAGAAAGTTTATACCTTCCTCAGATTCGAACACGATATTACCACTTTGTATATATGTTTTCACATGTTTTAATTCTATTGATTCAAACAATCGTTTTAAATCAGCCATTTTGATTACTTTATGTCCACCGACATTGATTCCTCTTAGTAGTGCAACATAAATTGTCATATTATTCCCCCACAATAAAATGAATTTATCAACTGAATTGATTTTCCCACTCATATTTCTCGGATATTTGTTTTAATTCTTCTAACATATCATGAATAGATAATACCTCAAATAAAATAATAGATTCACTTGAAAAATGGTGATGATAATGATCTGGTTTATAATCTTTTAAATCATTTTTATAACTCCAAAATTGCTTGTCTAATTCAGCAATAAGTTTAAAATGTTCCTCATCAATTTCATTACAACGGTTTCTCAATATAGCAATTATAGAATAAGTTGTTTGTTGTAATATTTCCCTTTCACTTTGTGACCAGTCACAGGTCTCAATTGACACTCGAGCTAAATTATCTATATGGTAAATGATTTGCTGTAATAAATGCAATTGCTTTTGTACAAGTAAAAAGCTTCTCATTTCCTTCTTTGTATGGTGATGATATTTCCAATCTTTCTGCTCATATTGAACAAATTGTATCGCCTTATGCAATAATAAAGTCAATTTAGATAGATCCTGAGCTGTCTCCTTTTTCATACCTTTTCCTGCAAGTAATGCAGTAATCCATTCTTCCATAATATTTGCTGTTTTAGCAAATAGATCCTCTGTACATCCAAAAATCGTTTTCGTGTAGTGTGGTGGGAAAATGAAAAAATTCACTAAAGTAGATACTATAATACCAGTAGATGTAGTAGCTAAACGAATTAAAAATGCAGTAAAATAATGATCTGCCGTAATTGGAATCATAGCTACAGCAGTTAAAGTCGCGACTAATGTTCCCGCATGTAACCTTAGTTTTTGACATGTAACAATCGTAAACATCGCAGCTAATGCATAAGAAATTGCTTGATGGCCTAGGAAAAATGTGAAAGTCATGGCATATGCCGATCCAATTGTTGAGGCCGGAAAGCGAATAAACCCTTTTTTTATTGAGTCTGTTGCAGTTGGTTCAATTGTAACAATTGCTGTTATTACAGCAAAAATAGTTGGGATGTTAAAAAATTTACAAACTAACACTGTAAGAAAAACTGCAATCCCAGTTTTAATCACTCTTCCCCCAACAATATTCCATTGTCTATCTTGATTCATTTTTTATATCCTTCATTTCTGTTTCATTTTATATACATATATTATATATTGTTAAAATAAAAAAACCTACTACATGAATATTCAAGAGTAAGTTTTCTATCTCATTATTTCATTATAGGTAAATGCATTATTATTTGTTGGCCAATTGGTCCCATTCTTCTAAAACCTTTATCTTGGAAGCCGACTTTTGCATATAAATTTTGTGCAGGAATATTTCTTTCATTCACAGCAAGTACAACTTCATTTTTTATTGGAAAATAACGTTTTACAAACTCTTCTAATAATAACAATGACTTTTTAGCGTATCCCTTTCTTTGTCTATTGTGATTAATAGAAAATGATGTTAAAAGTAAAGCATCCTCATTATCCGTAAACTCCTTTACTCTATCTCCCGTTTGCAATGCGAAAAGACCAACCGGTACCCCATTGTAATCTAAAATAACAATCACATTTTTTGTACGATCACTTTTTGCTTTCTCCAGTAATGCGCTTGGATCTGATGTAAACTGAACTTGTTCACTTGGTAAAGTAAATGTTTGAATAACTTCTTTATATTTCTCCTTATACGGAACTAATTGAATTTCCCCTGTGTGTATGTTCATGCTAAACTCTCCCATTTTTTGCTTATTAACTTATACCTTGCTGTACTTTTGAATGCACTCTTCCATCTAAAAAGGTAATTTCAACAAATGAATTTGGATCGTTTCCTTTCCAAGCAAAAATTTGTTTAATTTGTGTAGAATGCTCTACCCCTTCTTCTATAAGTAAATCCCCTTCACAACCAATTAAATCTTTTACTTCTGTATAAGTCATTCCTTCATTTATGTTCGAGAAATGGTTTATATTGATAGACGCTTTCTGTTGCCTTTCCATCACAGTAGAAGAAGTTGCTGTTTGATTTTTCACTTCTTTTCTCTGTTCACACGCTGTCATACTGAAACCTAAGCAAAAACTAAACAATATACATGCGCTTTTTTTCATCATAACAGTTGTCCCTCCCATCATAATTAAACCATATATTCCCTTAAAAATAAACTGAATATTTAATATTATATTCAAAAACCTCGTACAATTAAGTACGAGGCTAATTTCATTTATTCAAATGATTATTTGATTGATCATCCTGTTCTTTTCTTAGCTCTTGTTTTTCATCTTTTGGTAATTGTTTATCATTATCTTTAATTGGATTCGTTTCTCTATTTTCAATCATATCATTTGGAACTTGTGGCATTACTCGGCCCACAATAGCCGCTAATTCATCTAGTATACCTTCACCTGTTTTTCCTTTTTTAATTTGCTTTCCAATTTGTTTGAGGCGTTCATACGTATCAACATCTGCTACAACGACTGCATTAGCACCGTCAGGATCATTTTTTAAACTTTCTGCAACAGAGTATTTAATTGATTCAACTCGAGTTCGATCAAGTTTTGCTTTTACGTCTATACCTACAATTGCATATTTGCCGACTACTACGGCTGTCGCATCATTCACACCTGGCACACTTGCAGCTAAAGATGCTAAATGATCTGCTGCTTTTTCATTTGGCTTATTTAATTTATTCGTATAATTAACATTTTTCATTGAGACATTTTTTTGTTCCGGCTTTTCGTTTGGATTGTCTTTTTTTCCAATACTGCATCCAGTTATAACGAAGCAAAGCATCAATATATATATTAGAGTTTTCATTATTTTCACCACTTCACTATTAAGGTTTAATCATAAATTTTTTCAACAGCTTGCATTTTCTTTACCTTTTCTTCGGCCCCACTATTAGCATTAATGAATATTTGGTACGTATCTTTTCCTAAAGTACCTACAAATTCATAGCAAAGTACTTCATTATGCAAATCATTGACTACTACAGCTTTACGTTCTTCCATTACTTTCACATCCGGATTGATTTTCTTTCTTGCTTCTGCTACAGTTAACTTTGCCGATGGAACTGTTCGTTTTTGATGCGACGCTAAATATTCTTTTGCGGAGAACCCTACGATAGAACCGTCATCTAAAGCAATTTTCATTTGGATTGCTTCTGGATAAATTCGTACTCCATTTTCATTTACTACATACGTAAACACACCAACATTATCATATTGAGAGCTATCATAAAGCTCCATATTATTAAACTTATGGTCCTTTAAAAATTTCAAACCTTTACTACCTGCATCGTTTAAACTAACTTTCTGTTCTTTAATTTCGCGGTTATTCATAACCCAAATTGGATATCCGCCTTTTCCCGTAATATCCATATAAAACTCATTGTTCGTTGCTTCATCTTTAATTTTCACACTATAGAAAGATTCTTTCGCACCTTTTCCGCTTTTCTCAACATCTACTTTTTCATTTCCTTTTAAATTCAAAAACGATTTTGCAATTTTCGCCGCTTCATCTTTAGAAATTGCCTTTCCTTGCGCTTCAAATCCGCCTTTTTTATTTTTTTGCGCACTTGTAAAGGTCGGTCCGAAGTTTGTAGAAGAATATGATGTTACGTTTTTCTCTACAGTTTTCAATCCATCAATAATTGTGTTATCTGCTGGATCGCGATTTGATGCAAGTGCCATTTCTACATCCATCCAGCGTAAATTATTTTTCAAAACAAGATGTTGTACTTTTCTTAGTTCATCTTGTATATTTCCTGCATTTGAATATAAAGTTTGCAACGTTTTATATTCTTGCTCATTTAAAGGCTCTTTTTCTAAATCACGAATGGCTGCACGGTAACTAAAATCACCGATATTCGCTAAAAATTCTTCCGTTTTATTAAATGGCATTAATGTTAAAGGAAGTTGCCCTACATCTGAGCGAGCTTCAGATGTTAAACGCCATACATCCGCTAATGCAGGTGATAAAGATGATCGTGAATTCATCGCAAGTGTTGTGCCAATTTTATCGTGTAATAAATCGACTTCGTATGCTAAATCATGGAATGCACGTTGATAGCTATTTTCCGCTCTAATTAAAACCGCATTTTTCTCTTGGTGCTCTTTATAGCCCCAGTATCCTGTTCCTACTACACCGACTGTTAATAATACAATGATAATACCTCGTAACATTGTCCCACCTCCGCTCTATTTACAGAAAATATGTTTACCGATTTTTTTAATTTGTGGACGAGTCCAAATCCATTTACTAGTCGCAGTATCTGGATTGAAATAATATAAAGCATTTCCTGTTGGATCCCATCCATTAATCGCATCTAATACAGCTTTTTTCGCTGTTTCATTTGGCGTTAAATATATTTGCCCATCCGCAACTGCCGTAAAGGCTCTTGGCTCAAATATTACTCCTGAAACGGTATTTGGAAATGATGCACTTGTAACACGATTTAAAATAACAGCAGCTACTGCAACTTGTCCTAAATACGGTTCACCACGTGATTCCCCGTATACTGCGTTTGCCATGAGTTGAATGTCATTTTGCGAATAACCATTCGGAACATTTGTCCCTTTATTTTGAGATGGTTTATTTTTTTGTGCAGTACTACCACTATTTCCTTTATTGGCAGTGGACTTGTCATACTTCGTTGCCTTCACGAGCATTTGCTTCGTTTTAGCTCCAGCTAAACCATCAACGGGTAATCCGAATTTCTCTTGAAAATTCCGAAGTGCCCAATATGTACCCCATCCGAAAACACCATCCACTTTTCCCGTATAAAATCCGTTATATTTCAAACGAGATTGCAGTTCAATGACATCTTCGCCAGATGCTCCTCTTTGAATGACTTGATTAGAAAAAGCTTCTACATTCTTTAGTTGTATACTACTGACCATTAAAGACAGTCCTATGAACGCAAGTAAAACTGCTATTTTAAAAATAGCTTTTTGGCGCATACTTTTCCCTCCTTAATTACAGAAATGATTTCTTGGTTATGTTTTGTAAAAGCCTCGCTTTTATGTAAAGAAGACAAAAAAATCCAAACTAATATCGTTGAAAAAATATGTAAACAATATAAAAAAAGGATAAAAGGAGTTCATCATGAAAAAATCGTTAAAACGTGTCGCACTCGTCATTCTGTTCCTAACAACATGTTCAAATATATATACAGGCTCATCAATTGTTCATGCGCAGCCGCCGTATGCCAAATGGGGTAAACTTGCCGTAGAAAAGACGAAAGAACAATACCCAAAAGCAGAAATTATTGATTATCTACATATAGGTAGAAAACCCAAAACAGTTCAAATAACTGTTGAAAAATTTAAATTGTGGTTACGTGAAGATGGAAAAGAATATGGTGTTTTTGTTGATGTAGAATTTGAAACGAAGACGGAGAAATTTATAAAGTTGTCGTTTCAGAAGACGAGTAGATAAAGTGAACCCCCACTGTTAAAAACAGAAACAGTGGGGGTTCTTGCATTTCTAAAATTCTTTCCTAAAATTTCGATTCCCTAAAAATCTTACCAATATACAAATAGCGCCAATTACAACAGCTATCCCTATACTATATAAAAGGACTCTACCATATCCTCCTATTCTCGGATCTAAAAAAGGATATGGATACCAATTTACGATTGGACCACGTAATAAGCTATATACAACGTAAAAAAACGGGAATAAGAGCCAACTTGCAGCTTTTTTCCAGGTGATTTTCTTATTTGGTGGATTTAAAATCCAATCTAAAAGCATGGTAATTGGCATGATATAATGCAGCACCGTATTTACCCATGGTATTGCAGTTTGAAGTGATTCTTCTAATCCTCTTAATAGTAAAAAATAAATTAGTCCTGTCGTAAGTATATATACCGTTGCCGCACCACGAAGTATACCAAACTGCTCTGATCGACCAAATGTAGCTGTTCCGATACTGCTTAAAAGGAGAATACATGCAACTAAAATGTTACTTTCGATCGTAAAGAAACTAAAAAAGTTAACTGGATTGAACGGTTTCACTTGTGCCCTGATTATGAATTGCGTAATAATGGCGCTACATGCTAGAAGACTTAAACATAATCTAAATAAAGATAAAGTTTTTTCACCCCTCATACATTCCCTCCTTTTCTTATAAATAATTAGAATTTCCCTGTACATGCTCAATAAATAATTTTAATGGAACGAGCCCACGCTTTGGCATATGACTACTTATAATAGCTACTACTTCTAACTGAGGAATGATAACGATGTATTGTCCGCCATATCCCATAGCGAAATATATACAATACGGTATGTGAAATCTTTCGTTATGTAATACCCACCAGTGATATCCATAGGCACCGACATGTTCATATGTTTCAAATTGCGCCCTGCTTGACTCTTCTAACCATTGTGCTGATACAATTTCTTTCCCATTCCAATATCCATTTTGTAAACATAATTTTCCTAATTTTAATAAATCTGTAGATTTCATTTTCATACCGAAGCCGCCAACATATATACCCTGCGGATCTTGTTGCCATTCGTATTCGTTAATTTCTAATGGATCAAATAAATATTTCTTTGCAAACCGCTCTGTCGACATTCCAGTAGCTTCTTGAATAATATAGCTCAGTAAATGAGAAGAACCTGAATTATAATTCATTTTTGTAGCAGGTTTTTCAATTATTGGCTTTTCTAATATGTACTGTACCCAGTTCTCTGATTCTACAAAGTCATTTGGGAATACTACTCCATTCCCAAACTCTTTCCAATCCTCACCAGTAGTCATTGTTAATAAGTGATAAAGCGTCAAATCATGTTTTTCCCCAGGTACATTTTCAATCCACTCTGTAATCGGTGTATGTATATCATTTATATAGCCCTTATCAATTGCAATACCAATTAATAAAGATACGATACTTTTTGTAATCGAATTTATTTTATATAAGTTATTTGCACATTCAGGTGTTTTATAATACTCAGTTGTTAATTCCCCTTTTTGATAAACAAGAAATGTATTCACTTTTTTCTTTTCGAATTTATTTTCTAGTTGCTTGAAATCCAAAAACTTTACCTCCATTTAAATAGTTACTCCATTTATTATATCTTGTTACTTCATTTTAAACATAATTGTGCTCAAATAAAAATAAACCTGTCAGCCATAATGAACTGACAGGTTTATTTTTATAATTTCGTACGAACATTCCAAAGCTCTGGGAAGAATCTTTGATCAAGTACTCGTTTTAAATAAGAAACACCGGAGGATCCACCTGTTCCCATTTTATGTCCAATAATTCTTTCTACTGTTTTCATATGACGGAAACGCCATTGTTGTAGCCAGTCTTCAATATCAATCAATTTTTCAGCAAGCTGATATAAATTCCAATATTTTTTCACATCCACATACACTTCTAACCACGCCGCTTCTACTGTTGCATCTTCTTCATAAGGCTGCGTAATATCACGGTTTAACACATCTTTATGAATAGGGAATCCTTCTTTTACTAATGCTTGAATCGCGACATCATATAGACTTGGTGCATGTAGCGCTTTATGAAGTCGTGCATGTAATTCTGGATCCTTTTCATAAATTTTTAATGCGTGCGGCGTTTTATAGCCAAGTGCATACTCAATCATACGATATTGATACGATTGAAAACCTGAAGCTTGACCGAGTGAATCACGAAACTCAATATATTCTGATGGTGTTAATGTCGCAAGAATATCCCAAGATTGAATAATTTGAGACTGAATTTTCGATACACGTGCTAACATTTTAAAAGCTGGTTGTAATTTATCTTGTTTAATAGATTCAATCGCCGCATTTAGCTCATGTAAAATGAGCTTCATCCAAAGCTCACTTGCTTGGTGGATAACGATAAATAACATTTCATCATGATGGTCCGATAATCTTTTTTGAGAAGATAGTAAACTATCTAATTGTAAATACTCCCCATACGTCATATTCTCTTTAAAATCCGTATGAATCCCTTTTTCAATAATTACTTTTTCATTTTCTTTCATATTAGCCAAACGCCCCTTTTATATAATTCTACTTATATTGGTCTAATAACGGCTCGAACTGGACTTCCATCTGCATCAGTTAATGCAAGTGGTAATGCAATAAGTTCATAATCACCGTCTGCTACATGATCTAGTACGACATTTTCTAAAATATGAATTCCATGTTTAAATAATTGATGATGCGTTGCTAATTCTTTATCATCTAACGGATCAACTGATGGTACATCTACTCCGATTAAACGAATACCTTTCTCTGATAGAAAAGGTGCTATGTCTGCACGTAAATGAGGGATCACATCTGGAAATTCTTCAGTTTTTCCATGTGAAGATGTACGTAATAATAATCGTTCTACACCTTCTAAATGAAAGCTTTCTAATTCCTTTTTCCCGATGCTTTCAAGATTAGAAACGTCAATAATCCGTGCTGGGCCAACATAAACTTGAACATCTAAATCCAATACTTTCTTTCCATCATTATCAAAATGAAATGGTGCATCAATATGAGTGCCTGTATGAATACTCATCGTTAACTTTCCGACATTTACCGAGCCACTTTCTTCTTTTGACCATGAAACTTCATACGAGAACGGTGTGTCTCCTGGCCACGTTGCAATATTATTATTTAGCGGTTGTGAAATATCAATCCACTCTGATGTTTTCATACTTATGCCACAACCTCTCGCTTATTTTCAAACTGCTTATACTTTTCTTCTTTCATAATTCCCTTTAATATTTGTACAGATTTCCACACTTCTTCGTATGTGTTATATAAAGCGACCGGCGCAAGTCTCACTCCATTTGGCGCTCTAAAATCTGGAATTACTCCATTTGCCTTTAGCGCTTTACATATACGTGCTGCTTCTGCATGCTCTAAATAAATGTGCCCGCCTCGACTTTCATCCTCTAACGGATTTCCAATTGTAAATCCGAAATCTTTTAATTCATGATCAATTAAATTCAGCATGTATCTCGTAATATGTAAAGATTTCTCACGTAAACGTTCAATACCAGCATCTTTGAAAATTTCAAGAGAACCAATTAATGGTGCTATACTTAATACGTGAGGTGTACCAATTTGATAAGCACCTGCATGATCAGCGGCTGTTAATGTATGCTCCATATCAAACTGCTTATCTTTTTTAGAACTAAACCATCCAGACAACCCTGGCAGTCTATTAAAATGTTTATTATTTACATAAAGTCCTGCAACACCACCCGGTCCTGCATTTAAATATTTATAATTGCACCAAACAGCAAAATCAACATCCCAATCTTTGAAATGATGCGGAATAGATCCTATTGAATGACATAAATCAAATCCGATATGAATGTCTCGTTTATGTGCTTCCGTTGTTAAACGTTTCATATCAAGAATTTGACCACTTCTATATAAAACAGAAGGTAATAAAATTAAAGCGATATCATCTTCCATCGCATGAATAATATCTTCTTCAGAAAGTGTTCTACCATCTCGGCTTTTCACTCTTACTAGATGCTCATCTGGGTCTAATCCTTTTAAACGTATTTGACTTTGAAGTGCATAAATATCTGACGGGAAAGTTAATTCATCCGCAAGTATTTTTGTACGTATTCCTTTCGGTTCATAAAACGTCGCAATAACTTGGTGTATATTTGTAGTCGTAGAACCGGTTACAATAGTTTCCTCCGGTAAAGCTCCAATAAGAGGGGCTGTAAGTTTACCTAATTTCTCTGAAAGGAAGAACCACGGGTGCTCACCTTCAGTCCAGCCGTCAATTCCATATTCTTTCCACGAATCTAGCAACGTAAGTAATGATTTCTCTGCTCTTTTTGAAAGTAGCCCTAATGAGTTTCCATCTAAATATATAGTACCTTCTTTTTTATAGAATTCAGTTTGAAAATCTTTCAGTTCATCATGTTTATCACATTCAAGCGCATACTCATAAGTTGGTTGAAATGGTTCTTTATACATGGTGTCACCTTCTCTTAATTTTCTTTTTATTCTAACTAATTGAAATATAGCACCTTAATTGATATAACGTCAATGATATTATGTCAGTTGACTTTATATATGAACTTCTTTTACAATACACTTATATTTTCAGATATTTCAGTATAAAGAGGTGATTCTTTGAAAAACTCTACTCTTTCATCAAGAAAACACCGCTCCTTAGAAACGAAGAAGAAACTACTACACTCTGGTTACACTATTTTTATACGTAACGGATTTCAAAAAACGACAATTACACAAATTATTAAACATGCAGAAACCGGTTACGGAACAGCATATGTATACTTCAAAAACAAAGACGATCTCCTAATTAGTTTAATGGAAGATGTTATGAATCAATTTCATAATATTTCCAAGCGCTCCTTTTTGCCTCAAACGAAGGAAGAAGCTCATAAAATGATTCGAAATCAAGTTAGAGCATTTCTCCAACTAGCAAAGAAAGAACGAGCTATTTTACAAGTTGTAGAAGAAGCAATCGGATTATCAAAAGAGATACGTAAAAAATGGGACGAGATACGGGAACGCTTCATAAACAATATTACGCAGGATATTACATACTCTCAAGAAAGTGGATTAGCACAGCCTGAATTAAATAAAGAAATTGTAGCACGTGCTTGGTTCGCAATGAATGAGATGTTTCTTTGGGCGATTGTGAAAAATGATAAAAAATTAGAGTTAGAAGAGATAGTACATACATTGACGGAAATGTATACGACGGGGTTATATAAATAGCACACCTGCAATAAATACGGTGTGCTATTTTACATTTATAAAAATATTTTATCTGGGTATGGCAATGCTAAAAGGGGCTTTTCAGATAAAGGGAAATATTTTAGTTTTAACGATTCACCATCTATCGATTTCAACTCGCCACCGCTAACTTCACACTCAAACACAACAATAATATATTCTACTTCATCACCATTCGGATATGTATGGCGGTACTTTTCTCCTCCAAATACTCCTTTTTGTTTTTTTACTTGTACTTTCAATCCTGTTTCTTCCAAAACTTCCCTAACTACTGCTTCTTCTGGAGTTTCCCCAAGTTCAATTGCTCCAGCTGGCAAACTCCAGTATTCCCCACCAGGATATTGAAATAAAGTGAAACTTTAATCAGTGGGGGTTTTATTATCCCTCACTGATTATTAGTTGAACCAATCGGGCTTTTACGGGCAGTTGATCCCCCACCTAACTTCTTTGCTTTCGCTGAATTTTGAGATGGGAGTCTTACTGCCCGTTAATGCGGGATAAAATATCCCCCTGTTTATTTTTTATAATAGCAGCTACACTCGGCATGAATATTAGTTCATGCCCTAATTGCTCACGGATTTTTTTATAATATAGTGACATTGATATACTATTCTCTCCTAATCTATTAATAACTGTATTTTCTGATATTTATTGCATAATATTCTTAATACAAACTTCTATATAGAAAGGATAAAAACATGTCGCAAGAAAAACTTGCAAACAAATTTCTATCATTTACTGAAAGTGGTACTCAATAGATTGAGTACCACTTTTACTTTACATGCTTTTCATTAGCGTACTTTTTCTTCAGTCACCCTACTCACAATTCCAACAATAAATTTATATTCAATCCTTCTCTTCTTATCTTTCTTAAAACCCTCTTTCGTATCAAAAATAAAACACGTTTTCCGAAACCAAATTCGTACGTATACAGACTCTAAGTAAATAGGTTTTATAATTCCTCGTTCTTCAAATTCAGTCCCATCTTTATTTTCAGTTTCCGTTCGAACGAACCACTTATTCCCGATTCCAATCTCAATATACTTCACATACTAACCTCCATTAGGAAATTTCCCTTCTAACAATTCTATTATTTCCCCGGTAAGCGCAGATTCCGACAGAACATGAGCCCACAAAGAAAAAGTAGATTATAAAAATCTACTTTATAACTTATATTTTTGCATTCGCTTATAAAATGTACTACGGGGTACATCTAATAGTTTTGCAGCTAATGAAACATTTCCGTTTGTCTTTTGTAATACTTCAATCATGCTATCACGCTGTATTTTTTCGCGAAAATTTAGTGGATGTTCTGTTTTATTTTCAACTTGTAACTCAAGTTGTTGTTGATTTCCCATCATTGTTTGTAGCAAAAAAGCGACTTGCTTTTCGCATATTTCCCGTCCTTGCGACAAGATGTAAATGCGTTCTAATACATTTACTAGTTCTCGAATATTTCCGGGCCATGTATGTTGTAAAAATTGATTGCAAATACTCTTTGGAAATACAACATTCCAATTCTTCCGTTCGCAAAAGTGTTGTATAAAATATGAGATATCCTCTTTTCTTTCTATTAACGATGGAACATATAACGGATAAACGTGCAAACGATAATATAAATCTTGACGGAATTTCCCTTCTTCTACTAACCGTAGTAAATCTTTATGTGTGGCAGTAATAATACGAATATTTACTGGTACCTCTTTTGAACTTCCTATTGGAGTTATTGTACGTTCTTGTAAAACACGCAATAATGCTACTTGCATCTCTGGTGGTACTTCACCAATTTCATCTAAAAATAATGTTCCTCCATGCGCTTGTTCAAATTTCCCTTTATACCCTTGACGTCGCGCACCTGTAAACGCACCTTCAACGTAACCGAACAATTCACTTTCCATTAATTCTTTAGGCAGAGAACCGCAGTTAACAGCTATAAAGGGCCCATCTTTTCTTGGGCTATTTTCATGAATCGCTCTCGCAACATATTCCTTTCCTACTCCTGTCTCACCACATACATACACACTAGCATCAGTCGGTGAAACAAGCTTAATTTCTTCTAGTGTGTGTTGAAATGCTTTGCTTGTCCCGGTAACTCCTGAAAAAGTAATTCCTTTTATAAATGCGAAAGCAGAATATGTATTTATTTGTTTGTTTTTCTTTAAATACATACATTTCCCAATCATTCTTTCATTACTATATACTGGTATCTCTAATTTAGTTTCCAATCCATGGTGCATTAACTCTTCAAGCTTCATTCTTGACCAATTATTTATTCGTTCACGAACACTCTTACTCGCAGAAACGATAACATCACGATGATTACAAATAACTACTTGTTCGTCACTATCAATGACATCCAAAAAACGATGAATTAAGTGTAATTCATTTTGATGAACTCTTATGCTACATTCACGTTCTATTGCATGTGCAATTGAAGTTACCATACCGAGCATATATGGATGCGAAAATTCAATTGGACAGGAGAAATCTAGAACACCAATTAATTTCCCGTCATCATTATGGATAGGAGCAGCCGCACAACTCCAGCTATGAGATGCCACGGAATAATGTTCAGTACCACTTATCATAATAGCTTCTTCAATTTCTAGCGCTGTTCCAATTGCATTTGTACCAACAGCTGCTTCTGTCCATTTTACACCTTCAATAAAATTAATATGTTTCGCTCGCTTTAACGTTTGTTTATTTCCACTTAACGATAGAACATAACCATCTGGATCGATTAATAATGCCATCATTTGTAGTTCATCAATGGTTTTTCTCATATTTTGTATTTGAGGTAATGCTATATCAAGAAAAATTTCACTCTTTTTCTTTTGTTCTTGAAAAACATTAGAAGACGAAATTTTCTGACCTTTATTCATATAAGGATTCACATTTGCTTGTCTACATCGATGCCATGACTCTGAAATTCTTTCGTTTATACGGTTCGAATCAAAGACTCCTTCATCAATAAACTTTTTCCATGTATGTAAGTAAAACGGTGAAGCTAACATTGTATCATCTCCCTTTTAATTGTTTTGGAGATTTATAAAACATACTTCTATTATAAAACTGAATAAAAGCGTTTTCAATACAACTAGAAAGATGACACAAATATGTTAATAATTTGAATATATTAATTCTCGTCTTTATTCTTTTTTAGTAGCACCATATTTTGTATAATGGACGCAAAGAAAATACATAACCAAAACCACTTTTGTGGATTACCATTTATAAAGAAAACAATCACGGCTATTGCAAATAAAATAGCGGCTGATAAACTAATATATAATTTCGTTCTGACCTGCATTAGTCTTCGCTCCTATTATTTTACAGTACATACTAACTCTTCATTTTTCATCTCTACTATGTACTTCTGTAAAACATATTCTCTTCCGCCATGTTTTTCATACCAATCATGTATTCTTTTTACATGAATCTCGTCACTTCTAATTTTCGATTCAATTTCTTTATACCTTTCAAAACTATCATATTCCCATATGGCGAATACTTCAGACGTACCATTCTTATTACCTTTCATCCAGCGTCCTATTAGCCTAGAGCCATGCTTTAACTGATTAGGTAAGTTCGTGTTATTGAAATGATCATTAAATACTTCTATGAATTCATTTTTCACTACATAGTACTTCCTTCTGTAAAACATACCTCTTCCCCTCTTTTATGAAAAGTATCAGTAAACCTTCCCATCACTACCGTATTATAATACTTTCCATCCGATAGTCTTTTGTCATTTTTCAAAATGCCTTCTACTTCAAAACCTAATTTTTTATACAGATGAATAGCTTTCTCGTTTGTCTCTAATACTTGTAAAGATATTTTATTTACTGCATTTTCATCAGCCCATTTAATAGATTGTTGCAATAGACTCTTACCCATTCTATATCCCCAAAACTCTTTTAAAATACAAACACCAAACTCCACTTTATGAGATAATCTCTTAAAATTTGACCCTTCACATCTTGAAAATCCAACGATTCGATTGTGCACTTCTACAACTAAAAAGAGATTCTTAGTCTCTTCACTATCTGTTTTTATTATTTTTTGAAATCCTAGATCATCTATAAATCCCTCTCCAGCATCTCTATCCATATTTTCAGTTTCTCCATCAATCTGAACTCTAATTTTCGATAACTGCTCTGCATCTTTCTCAGCTGCAGAACGAATTGTATAAGTTAATCCATTTATATGAAACTCTTGCTCTTTTACAATCATGTCAAACTCCTTTCAAATGAATATAATGGCGCTATTACAACTTGTTTACCTTGTTTCTCAAAGTCCTGAACAGTTTCTTTACTAGCCTCTTCGTCAGTTATAATAATGTCAATTTTTTTTAGAGACTCTCCTCTTATAAAACAATCTATTCCAAGTTTATTATGCGGAACTAAACAAATATTTCTTCTAGCAATTTCACTTACTCTTTTACTAAAATAAGCAACTTCAGGTGTTGCGGTACTAATACCTTGTAATGAAATGCCTCCACCTGTAGAGAAATACAGATCAATAGAAAATCTACTTATCAATTCAGAGGCAAGTGTATCAGTAATATTCCCTGAAGGTTTTACTTTTCCGCCAATTAAATACGTATCAATATTCTTATATTCTCGTAGATAACCAGCTATTTCTATAGAATTCGTAATAACCGTAAATGATACTTCCGGTAAATATTTCAGCATCGCATTATGAACGGAAGCCCCACCAATAAAAATTGAATCACCTTCTTGTATATAAGATACCGCAACTCTTGCAATTGTGTCCTCATATATTGAGCTATCACTATAACGTTTAGCTGGTTCCACAGCTAAGTTTCTCACTCGTGCAAGTTCAATTGCACCCCCATGGGTTCTTTTTAATAAACCTTCCTTCTCCATAATAGACAAATCTCTTCTTATAGAATCAATAGACATATCAAATCTTTCCGCAAGATCCTTTGCGATTACTCTTCCATCTGTATTAAGTAGTTCTAAAATTTTCTCTCGACGTTCTTCAGTAAACATGTTATCACCACCGTTATTGAAGATTCAGAAATTTGAACTTTATATTAATTATATGCACGTTTCTTCCGTTTCACAATATTTTCAATCCTTTTTCTTCCGTCTTTATGCAGTGTTTTCCTCTTTTTCTATTTTGTTAACTTTACATAAAATAAATGCAGATTTGCATATTTCACTAAAAGACTTCTATTTATTTCCTTATTCATGTAAAATTATTCCTATGTTTTACTTTTTAATACAGAAAGGGATTACTATGAAATCATTAATCAAAACGACATGTACAGCATTATTATTTACAGGAATATTAACAGGGTGCAATAGCAATACTACACCAAAACAAGAAAAGAGCGCTCTCGAAAAGAATGCAATGCACTATGGAGAAATAGTTAAAAACGAATACTATAGAGCGACAGTTGAAAATGCAAAGTTTGAAAAAATAGACGAAGAGCGGCGCCTTACTACTCGTGTTATGATTAATAATGTTCGAGACGATGGACAAACTATTGATCTTTCGGAAATAAAATATTTCATACAAGATGAAAAAACTGGTCAGAAATATGAAGGTAAAGCTCATCCGATAGGTGACGAGCACTATAAAAATGTTCCACACGAATTCTCTTTAACTACTGACGTTGTATTTGAACTGAAAACTTCACCAAAAGATTTAAATAATATGTATTTATACATAGATAGCAAAGCTGCGCCGTTAACAAATACATATTGGAAACTTGATAATTTAGTATCTAAATAGAAAGACCAGTCTTATACGACTGGTCTTTTTACATTCATACATTTAACTTTCATTAACACTTATATTAATTTTCTAATAACAACTTGAATAACATCAGCTAAACCAGTGTGCCCTTTCCCTTCAACTCGCTCTTGTTCTCCATTAAAGAAATGAATTACCTTATGTTCTTCACACCAAGTAAGGATATCAATTGGATCATACAGCATATCAACATCTTTTGGTCCACCAGTACTATAGTTTATTTGTTTTTTTGAGTAAACTTCAAACATAATTAATCCACCAGGTTTTATCGTTTGTATCATTTTATCTAATATCATTTTTTTATAATCATCATGAAAATGTCCAAATACCATAATTGCCGCATCATATTCATTTTCTGGCAAACTATCAGCTAATAAATCTACTTTTTTTGTATGCACGTTTACGTTATGCTTCTCTGCCAATTTTTTTGTCTTTTCTAATCCATCTTCCGAATAATCAATAGCTGTTACTTCGTTCCCTTGTCTTGCTAGAAATACAGCATTTCTACCTTCTCCCTCCGCAAATGCTATTACTTTATTGTGATTTGCTAAACGAAATGCTTGTTCTTTAATAAATGTATTAGGTTCTTCCCCGTAAAAATATTCATCTGATTTATATCGATCATTCCAAAAATTATTCATCATCTTCTCTCCTTCTTCATATCATTTTCTAACTACAATTAAAGATATTAAAGAGCCTTTTTATCCTTAATTAATTTAAAAATAAAAGCAGATTAAAAATCCACTTTTATTTTTTTCGCAAGATCTACGATTTTTTGATTTCTTAACTCTTCTTCCATTTTCTCTTCTGCTGCGAGCATTGCCTCATTAATTAAACATCCAGGTTTGTCATGTAAACAACAGTCAAACAATGATGTTTTGCCTTCAATTGCATGTATAATATCTAAAAATGAAATATCTTCCCAATTCTTACTAAGCGAGTAACCGCCCTTTGGACCAGATGATGAGTGTATCATCCCTTCCTTCGTCAACTTAGTTAGTATTTTAGACAAGTACGTTGGTGAAACATTTTGCATTTCTGCTAATTGGTAAACACTAACTAACTTATTTGGTGTGGCCTTTGCCAGAAAAAGCATTGTATGAAGAGCATAATTTGTAGCTTTAGAATATTTCATAGTACAGCTCCTATTGTAGACTCCATGTATCTACAATAACTTTATTTTTTTATTATGTCAAACGTTTGTAATACTCCATACAACATTATTTCTTCACAAGTAATACATCTGCTGCGCAAATCGTCACTTCTCTAAATGGAGAGTCAAATAAAACACCTAGTTCAAAACCATCTTCAGTAAGAGCTATTTCATGATATAGCCACCAAGCACTGTCAAAGTTTTCCTGCATAGAACACTTTGTTACTCCTATAAAGGTTACTTCAAGTTTATCAAATTCACTAAAAGTACCACTGCAATCTAATACGATAGACAAAGTATCTTCTGATTCTCTCTTTATTACTTTAATTACACTATCGTGTAGTGATGTCTTGTGTAACTGAGCGACATTTGACGGAAGTTTTTTCTCAATGGAATTAAAATATTCTACGTATGATTGATCTAATTGTGCCATTCTTTTCTCATAATCTGTTGTCCACTCTTGCATAAGTTTTTTCAGTTCACCTGATGGGTATTCTGAATTAATTGTTATGTTTTGTATAATTGAGTATATCGATTCAGGAAGGAATTTTAATAAATCTATTTTCCTTTCCTCTATTTCTTCCTTTAAACTTTGTATATCCATTTCCGACCATTCTTTTATAGACTCTATAAAACTTACAAATTCTAAAACTTGCATTTTTTTATACCATTCTCTTGTAAAATATTTCAATGACACCTCTCCTAAAATATCTTTACATCCAGTAAAAGCAATGCATCCACTTATTATATCATTCCAATAACCATTTTTTCTAAAGAAATAATGTAAAAATGTAAATATTCCGCCTATTATTTCTAAAACTTCAGAATATTTACAAAAGTATAAAATTAGAATACATTTTAGCTGTACAAGATTCACCTGTACAAAAATTCAAACAAAAAGGGATGGTTATATGTTGAAGAAATTAGTAGCAGGGACATTAGTAGCGGGTTTTGCATTAACTGGAGGACTAGGTGCAGTAAGTGCTGAGGAAAAAAGTAACACAATTAAGTCATTTGATTATTTAAAAGTGGATGAACAAAATGTTAATTCATTTGCAAAATTAAGTGATCAGGATAAGAAAGATATCCAAATTACTATGGTATTACCTAAGCAAAATGAAAATGGAGATTGGCTAGCTTATGGTTTTACTAGCCGCGAAACATTGGATGCGTATATTGCAAAGGATAAAAAAGCAATTAAAAATAATATTAATCCTTTAGGTAGTGGTGCTGGTAGTACTGATTTTTATGAACATAAAGATAAAGGTGGCCAATATATTTACTGGAGCAGTGGCTTTAAAAACTTACCATCTAGCTGGAATGACAGAATTTCTTCTGTAAGTACAGCGTCGCCTTCTGCAAGTTATTCAACAACACTTTGGGAACACACTTCAACACAAGGATATGGAAAAGGCGTTTTATTTAAACACGCTGATTGGTACGGTAAAACTGCTAATTTAGCTCCTGAATGGAACGATAAAACTTCAGCTATTGACATTAAAAAGTAATAGAGGATTTAATTTCTTCTATAAAAATTCAAACCACTATTCTCTCATTCATTTAGAGAATAGTGGTTTATTATAATTCGATTTAAGCATGTACAGCCTGTCCTACAGCTTGCAATAATGCTTCATGAATCGCTTCAGATAAGGTTGGATGCGCTGCAATATAATCTCTCATTATATCAGCGGTAACTTCTGTATGAATCATTACGGTCCCTTGACCAATAAGTTCAGTTGCATGAGGACCGATAATAGAAATCCCTACAATTTCTTGGTATTTAGGTTCCACAATGACTTTTACTTTACCCGTTTGTTCTCCTAAAATAAGAGCTTTTCCGTTCGCTGTAAAATGGAATTCTCCAATGAGAATATCACCATATTGTTCTCTTGCACCTTTTTCACTTAACCCGACACTAGCTATTTCTGGAGCTGTGTATATACAACGGGGAACAACGTGATAATTTACTTTCACGTCTTCTCCGCTTGCGTGTAATGCTGCTGTCGTTCCTTCATGGAAGGCAACGTGAGCAAGCTGAATTCCACCGATCACATCACCAACTGCGTAAATATGTGATACGTTCGTTTGCATATGTTCATTCACAGCAATCCCTTTATTTGAAAACTGAACTCCTGCCTTTTCTAATCCTAATTGTTGTACTCGTGGTTTTCTTCCTACAGAAACAAGAACAAATTCTGGAGTTACTTCGTGAGTAATTCCCTCGTATTCAAATGAAGCTTGCTTCTTATAGTTATTTAATCCTTTTAAAACTGCTCCCGTAAAAATTTCCACACCATCTTTTTCTAATTTCTCTCTTAAAATATTCGCGATATCTTCATCTTCACCAGGTAGTAATTGCGGTGCCATCTCAACTATCGATACTTTTGTGCCGAGTCTACTATAAATACTTGCAAACTCACATCCTATTACACCACCGCCAACGATTAACAATGAAGATGGTACACTCTCAAGAGACATTGCATGGCTACTATTTAAAATCCATTTTCCATCGAACGGAGCGAATGGTAATTCTGTAGGTTCGGAACCAGCTGCAATAATAAAGCTCCCTCCATCAATTACTTCTTCTTTATTTCCTTGTACAACTCGCACACGATGATCCGTTTCGAATTTCGCTTTTCCTTTTACAACTTTAATTTTATTTTTCTTCATTAAATATTGTATTCCTTGGACGAGTTGCTTTACGATTTGTGATTTCCTCGCCTGTATTTGACCCCAATCAATTGAGATATTTTCTGTATTAATCGTAACTCCATAATCATTCGCTTTTCTCACAATGTCATGTACTTCAGCACTTTCTAACAGTGATTTCGTAGGCATACACCCAACATTTAAACATGTTCCGCCAAGGTCAGCTTCATCAATAAGAGTGACATCTTTGCCATTTTGAGCCGCGGTAATTGCTGCTACATAGCCAGCAGGTCCACCCCCAATAACAACTAATTTATCCATTCTCTCACCTTCTCTTTATAAAAGAATTGTTATAGGTTCTTCTAAATAATGTTTAATTGTGCGTAAAAATGCAGCTGCTGGTGCACCGTCTAATACACGATGATCGAATGTTAAACTTAAAGGTAACATACTTCCTTTTCTTAGTTTTTCCCCTTTATATACAGGAACATGTTCAATTGCACCTACACCTAAAATACCAGTTTCAGGTGTATTTAATACCGGCGTAAAATATTCAATACCAAAGCTACCTAAATTACTAATTGTAAATGTCGTTCCGTGCATATCATCACTACTTAAGCTACCTGCTCGTGCCTTTTGTGCCACATTCTTAATCTCTTTAGACAACTCTACTAAAGATAAATTATTTGCAAAGCGAATAGCCGAAACGACTAACCCTTTTTCTAATGCGACTGCCATGCCTAAATGAACATGTTCAAATTGATGAATTGCATCATCTATATAAGCGCTGTTCATTTCTTTATGCTCCCCAAGCGCTAATACAACAGCACGAGAGACGAAATCCGTAATGGTTAGTTTGTTATCATATCTTTTTTGTACAACTTCTGCTATTTCTTTATGTAAAGCAACTAAATCTGTTACATCTACTTTCATCGTTAACGTTAATTGTGCGCTATTTTGTAAGCTTGCGTGCATACGATTTGCGATTGCTTTACGCATACCAGTAACAGGAACCGCGTTACTTTCTTCTCGTTCAGATATTTCCGGAACGTTTCCTCTTACCTCAAGTGCTTTTAATACATCTGCCTTTGTAATCCTTCCGCCAGGACCTGTGCCAACTAATTCCTTGATATCCAGATTTTCAGACTTTGCAATTTTCTTCGCTACAGGTGAAATTTTGATTCGTTGCTTCGCCACTTCTTTCACATAAGGTTCTGGATGTTGTACATGTTGCGCTTCTATATTAGATGTTTTTTCTTCTATAACAGGTGTACTTTCCTTCATCTCTACTTTTTCATTCGGTTTACCGATGTAGCAAATTACAGTACCAGGCGGCACTCCTTCATCTTCACTTACAGCTATATCAAGTACCGTACCATCAGCGGGTGCTTCAATTTCCGTTTCAATTTTTTCTGAGTTAATACTAGCGATCAGTTCTCCTTTTGCTACATTATCGCCTGCTTTAATATTCCAGCTCGTAATAATACCTTCTTTCATCGCCATACCTAACTTCGGCATTACAACTTCTACAGCCATGTGTCTCTCTCCCTTCTCATCGTTTTATTACACATGTAATAAAGATTGGTCTCCGATCATTTCTGATACAGTTTCAATTACTTTTTCTGGCGTTGGCAAATACAACTTTTCAAGTGGCGGTGAGAATGGAACAGGTGTATGTGGTGCTGTAATTCGTTTAATAGGTGCATCTAACAAATCAAAACCTTTATCCGCCACAATTGCCGCAATATCTGTTGCAATACTACATCTAGGATTCGCTTCGTCAATGACGATAAGACGATTTGTTTTTTCAACAGATGATAAAATAGTATCTTCATCAAGCGGTGATAAAGATCGTGGATCAATTACTTCTACTTCAAGCCCCTTTTTCGATAATTGCTTTGCAGCTGCAAGCGCTGTATGAACTTGCTTTCCGATTGCGACAATTGTTAAATCAGAACCTTCCCGTTTAATATCTGCTTTTCCTAATGGAATTGTATAGTATCCTTCTGGCACTTCACCTTTCATATTGTAAAGTGTTTTATCTTCAAAGAAGATTACTGGGTCATCATCTTCAATTGCCGCTAATAATAAGCCTTTTGCGTCATATGGAGTGGAAGGAACGACAACTTTAATACCTGGAATGCTTGTAAATAATGCGTATAAACTTTGCGAATGCTGAGCTGCTGCGCTAAAACCAGCACCATGCATCGTACGTACTGTAACGGGGACTTTCGCTTTACCACCGAACATATAGCGGAATTTTGCACCTTGGTTTAATACTTGATCAAGACAACTGCCGATGAAATCATTAAACATTAATTCAGCAATCGGACGTAATCCTGTTGCCGCAGCTGCCATCGCCGCTCCCATATAACCCGCTTCAGAAATTGGTGTATCTAAAATACGATTTCGTCCAAATTCTTGTACAAGTCCTTTTGTAACACCGAGTACACCGCCCCATGCTTCATCATCTTGCAGGTGATCAACTTGTGCACCACCTGCAACGTCTTCACCTATTAAAATTACATTTTCATCACGACGCATTGAGATTTTCATCGCTTCATTAATTGCAGTTGACATACTTACTGTTCTAGTCATAATTTTTCACCCTCCTCTTATTTGTAAGAAACGTATACATCTTTTAATAATTCTTCATCCTCTGGGTATGGACTATTTTCACTAAATTCAATGGATCTTTGTACTGCATCATCTACTGCTTTTTCCATATCAACAAGTTCAGATTCTGTTAATAAACCTTCATGAATTAAATGCTTACGGAAATTCACAATTGCATCTTTTTCGTTTAAATGTTCTTCTTTTTCTTCTGATGTTTTATATGTTTGCGCTTCACCTTCGAAATGACCATAATTACGATATGTCATACATTCAATAATTGTTGGACCATCACCATTACGCGCACGTTCAACTGCTTCTGCAGCAGCTTTATATACAGCTAGAAGATCTTTTCCATCTACTTGAACACCTGGAATATTATAAGCTTTTGCGCGATCAGCGATAGAATCACAACTTGAAGCATATTCAAATGTAGTTGCTTCACCGTAACCGTTATTTTCTGCAATAAAAATAACTGGTAACTTCCAAATCGCCGCTAAATTAACCCCTTCATGGAATGTTCCTTCATTATTTGCTCCGTCACCGAAGAAGCAAACACTTACATCTTTTGTTCCTTTATATTTAGCTGTTAATGCTGAACCGCAAGCAAGTGGGAAACCCCCGCCTACAATGCCATTCGCACCAAGCATTCCTTTATCTAAATCGGCAATATGCATGGAACCGCCTTTACCTTTACATAATCCTGTCGCTTTCCCGAAAAGTTCAGCCATCATACCATTTAAATCACAACCTTTTGCGATACAATGTCCATGACCTCTATGTGTACTTGTAATACTGTCACTATCCGTTAAGTGGGCACATACACCAACTGCTACCGCTTCTTCACCTGCGTATAAATGAACGAAACCTGGCAAAACGCCTTGCGCGAACAATTCATGCACCTTATCTTCAAACTTACGAATTTCTAACATTTTTTCGTACATCCAATGAACTTGTTCTTTCGTAATTTCATTCCCTTTACTTTCAGTTGTTTTTAACATGTCCAGCCCTCCTATTTTCTTGTTCGTCTTTTATATTGCAAGTATTGTGCCAATTTCGAATCCTTGTTTTAATAGGTTTTCTCTATCTTTTAACAATAAAAAAGTGGACAAAATGAGACGTTTGTCTCGTTTTGTCCACCTTTGTTCCCTTAATAAGAGAATTGTTACTTTATTCATTATCAAAGCTCTTCTGTAATTTTCGGATGTAAATAATTTGACCAATATGATATGCATTATGAGTTGTTACATTCGCTAGCACTTCCCACCACTTTGCAGAAACAGGAAATCCCACTACATCACTTTCAACCTTTTCTTCATTTATGAGATTTTGCCATTGTAACAGTTTTTCTAGTAGTTTTTCCCGTAATTCATCGAAAGTTTGATTATCTGAGAGCATAAAACTTTTGTTATTATCTCCTATAGCGGGTACTGCATTCACATTTGATTCTTTATACCTAGTTTGCCACGTAGAGTTCCAATACAGTAAATGTTGTACGATTTCAGCTATACTATTACTCTCTTCATTCGGTTTCCAGAAAGCTTCCCTCTCAGACAAACCCTTAACTGCATCTGAAAATGGCATATACCAACTGGGATCATTTGCATTTGCTAATAACTGATCCGCTAATACAGCTTTTACATGGACCATTTTTCTTCCCTCATTTCATTATCATATTAATATACACTACTCTATATACGCTGATTCCCTATAATCCCCTTTTTTTACATACAAATTGATTTCATACTAAATGTAAGAATAATAGATTTTCTTATCATAACTCGTTATGATAAGAGAAAAAGAAAGCTGGCGAAAAATGAATAAAAAAATCGCAATAATTACTGGAGCCTCAAGTGGATTTGGACTATTAACTACACTCGAACTCGCAAAAAAAGATTATTTAGTTATTGCTACAATGCGGAACCTTGAAAAACAAGTGAACTTACTATCTCAAGCTACTCAACTCAACTTACAACAAAACATAAAAATTCAACAATTAGATGTAACCGATCAAAACTCTATACATAACTTCCAATTATTTTTAAAAGAAATACAAAAAGTTGACCTACTTGTTAATAATGCAGGATATGCAAATGGCGGCTTTGTAGAAGAAATTCCAGTAGAGGAATACCGTAAACAATTTGAAACGAACCTATTTGGAGCTATATCAATTACCCAGCTTGTCTTACCGTATATGAGAAAACAAAGAAGTGGAAAAATCATTAATATAAGCAGCATTAGCGGCCAAGTTGGATTTCCTGGTTTATCTCCTTATGTATCTTCAAAATATGCATTAGAAGGCTGGAGTGAATCGCTTCGCTTAGAAGTAAAACCTTTCGGAATAGATGTCGCTTTAATTGAACCTGGTTCTTACAACACAAATATATGGGAGGTTGGTAAACAACTAGCTGAAAACCAATCTGATACAACATCTCCTTACAAAGAATATATGGATAAAATACAAAAACATATTAATAGCGGTAGTGATACATTTGGTAATCCGATAGATGTTGCTAATAAAATCGTTGAAATTGCTGAAACAAAGCGTACTACTTTACGATATCCTATTGGAAAAGGTGTAAAATTTATGATCTTTACGAAGAAGATTCTTCCTTGGAGATTGTGGGAACACCTTGTTTTGAGAAGCTTTAAGAAGATGTAATAAACTTTTTGAAAACTATTTTGAAAGAGGTGCTAATTAAATGTTAGGTTTACCGTATGGGAAAGTGTTTTTAGTGCCGTGGACTGAAGAATGGGAAATTGAGTTTATGAAAGAGAAACAAATCATTGAGGAACAAATTGGCGAACATATTTTAGCGATACACCATATTGGTAGTACTTCTATTCCATATTTAAGTGCAAAGCCAATTATTGATATAGCAATAGAACTAAAAGATAATGCAGTTGGCATACAATGTATCGCAAAGTTGGAACTACTAAATTATAAATACAGAAAAGATGTATTGCCTGAAAGATACTATTTTAATAAAGGAGAGCCACGAACTCATCAAATTCATATGTATGAACAAGGAAATAAATATTTAATAGAACAATTACAATTTCGAGATTACTTAATAGACAATAAAACATCTCGTATACAGTATGAACAATTAAAAATTCAACTTTCACAAGCTAATCCTACTGATAAACATAAGTATGCGGAGGACAAAACAAATTTCATTACATTCATACTAGCTAAAATAAATGATTGAATGAAAAAGACAGAATTTCATACACAGAATAAGAAACCGTTTATTCCTAAGTAAATGGTTTCTTATTCGTTAGTTATCTTATTATTTATACTATCAATTTTTTTATTATACAGCAGGTGGAAAGAAGTAAAATAGTATCGAAGTCATAAAAATAAACGTGAATACCCCAATTACCGAAAATATATATTCTTTCGACTCTCTATCATACTTCCATTCCATCAATGCTCTTAAGATTAACTTCCCACCTAAATAAGTAAAAATGACATAAGCAATATTAATACTTTCGAATTTAAAGATAAACATAAAGCTAGTTATTAAATAAATAAAAAGTAGTCCTATTTCCAATTTTTTATGTAAACTATTTACATGTTTCTTATATCCCCAAAAACCACCCTTGGGCATATTCAATTTTTTTCTTAAAAACTTATCGAGAAAATAGACAGCTATACAAAAAACAATAGTTATAATCCAAAAAGTAGAAGCTCCTATTTTCACCCCTCCTATTATTTCATTTAATTACTTGAAATAAATTGGACTATATTACGGTTATCCCCTTCTAAATAACTTATGATTCCTTCAGGATATGTCGGCTTCTCCTGTAATTCCTCTAGACTTTTCCAAATTAATATAATATCCTCATGCTCTTTATGCCTTATTTCATTTGTAATGATTTTTTCAACAGTCCCCCAATATATCAATGTACAATGATGACCTTTTTCGTTGTCCCACTCAAAAATGTGTTCATTTACAATTGCTAACTCTTGAACATGAACTTTCAAATCGTATTCTTCTATTAACTCTCGAATTATTGCTTCTTTTGACGTTTCACCAAATTCAATAGAGCCACCTGGAAAACGATAAAATGATTCGTTTTCATCACATTGTACTAGTACTTTTGAATGTTCGTCGTTTACAATCATTACTTCAGCCCGTAAATGTGGTCTTATCATTTTCTCACCCTTTATTTGTATGACCATCCATCACCAATACGTATTATAGAATACATTCAAAATAATACCTGTAATTATTAATAACGGAACAATTCCAAACGAAATAATATATTCTTTTGCTTTACTATCATATTTCCACTGCATATATCCTTGAAAAATGTACAACGTCATAAAAAAGAAAATTGGTATATAAGTCATGTATATTGGATTCCAAATTGAACCTATCATCATAAGTACTACATAAGAAATAATGATGATCCATTGTCCCCATTTATGTGATTGACTGACATATTTACTATTCCATCCTGTTTGTCTCGGTATATTTAACTTCTTCCTCACGATTTTTTCTAAAAAAATTAAAATTATAATCCATAACAATAAGACAATTAGTTTCAAAAGAAACAGAAAGGCCTCCTCCTTTACCTTTTCTCCGGCTGATCACTCGGATACGTAGCATTATCTTTATTTTCAACATCCCAACTAATAATGGTCGCACTATCTCGTCCGAATTGATGATGAACATGTTCTAAAACATTGTGAACATTTTCTTTAAGTTTAATATTATTTCTATTCATATTATTATACAGATTTAATGGCGTTTCATATCGGCGTTCCCCGCATTCTAATACCCCATCTGTCACCATTACAATTCGGTTCTTTCCAGTACGTAATTCACGAATACCTGATGAATAGCAAGGAACAGGTAAATCAAATGTGTTTACATTTCCAATCCATTCGTAAAAATGACGTTGATTTAATGCATATTGCCCTAACTTATGTAACTCTTCATGAAATACATACACTAAACAATCACCAATAGAAAGCCACCATATATAATTTTCTTTTCTTACACATAGTAAGCAAGCTGTTTCACCTTTAATTCTTTGGCATTTTTCTTTAAATGAAGAGGATTGAAAAATTGAAAGTATATGATTTTCAACAGATCGAAATACTGTATCAATTGGTTCATTCAAAATTATTCTTATATTTTCATATTCTTTTTCGATTGTATTTACTACTAAATCAACACTTTCCGCACTATTATGTCCATCTAAAATAGCTGTAAACTCCCAATCATCATTCGGCCAAACTAACGCACCATCTTCATTCTTTTTCGCTCCAGCACTTATATTCCCGCCATATTTACCAAGTACAATATCACCATATTGCTTAACTGAAATTTCTCCTAAACACATTTCTATATTTCCAACCCATGAATATTGTGTATTATTTGTTGTATGCATACTCATTTACCATATACTTACGTATTCTTTCGCATAGTTTTTTTATTTTCTCTTCATCACCATATGGTGCACCAGTCCATTTCGCTACTTCGGTTGGTGACCAAAATTCTTTTGGTGTATTGGGATAACGTGGAATAATGTGCATATGCATATGTGGTACACCATTTCCTGAAACAAAAGTGTAAATATGCTCTGCACCTTCGCTTTCTTTTAGCGCTTTACTTACTCTACTTGTTATAAGTCCTAACGCTTTCGCTTCTTCATCTGTTAGTTCAGCAAGGCCAGGTACATGTCTTTTTATATCTATCATTACATAACCTAGGTATGTTTCTTCACTATCCCAGTAGACATGTCCAACGTAAACGAGTTCATCTTCGTAAATAGCTCCACCTGGAACTATAATATTTCCTTTATGTTTTTCGCAAATGAAGCAGTTTTGTTCTACTTGATTGTTTGTTGACATATCCATCACCATCCTTTTCATATATAATATCACAAAAAAAGGAAAAACAAGTTCCTTATTCCGAATTTTCATTCTCTTTATACAGCAATTTTTGAAATGAATTTACACCTCATTATTTCTTCAAAAACGCAATCCCAATTATAATCCCAATCACAATTCCGATTACTAAATTATTTGTAAAGTGCCCTTGAAATACACCGATTACAACCCCTATACCGACACCTATTGCCAAAGCATCATTTCTTTTTTTATTTTTAGCCAAAATTGCATCTCCTCCCATCATTTCTCCCTAAACAACATGCATTCACTTAAATGTATTAATATACGCACTATCTCGCTTGAATCTTTTCAAAAAAAGCACTTTAACTTCATATAATATTTTCCATTTTCTGTACATACTCCTTTTATAATGAAAAAATTTCAAGTAACCATTAAATATATATAGGCATTTACTATAAGAAAGATCCGTAATTTATTGACGGAGGAACGATTCAAATGCATCCTCATTGGAATCCAAATATAAATCAACAGTATGTTTATTCCCCCCATCCTGTAAGGAATACATTGCATCATGATTCACAATATATGATGCCGCGCATCGCTAGCCTTGAAAGTCAGTTAGCTAAATTAATCTCATTAATCGAAGAAAATAATCAATTAATTAAATCCATGGAACAACAGCAAAACCAAGTTTGTGCACCAGCTGGAGGTTCTGTTATCGTTCGTATGTAAACTGGATGCAATAAAAAACACACTTTGTAGTATAAAAGTGTGTTTTTTGGTCATTATTTTCTTTTCGTATGGAACCCTTGTGTAATTCGGTCTAATATAATTGCGATTACTACGATAGCTAATCCAGCTTCAAATCCCATTCCGATATTAACTTGTGTTACCGAGCGATATACATCAACTCCAAGCCCAGGAGCTCCTACAAGTGACGCTGTTACAACCATTGATAACGAAAGCATAATGCTTTGGTTCACACCAGCCATAATCGTTCCGGTTGCAAGTGGTAATTGTACTTTAAATAGTTTTTGTGATGCTGTGGATCCAAATGCATTCGCTGCTTCAATTAAATCTTCTGGAACTTGTCTAATTCCTAAGTCAGTAAAACGAATTGTAGGTGGCATTGCAAAGATTACCGATGCAATAATTCCAGGTACTACACCAACTCCGAAAAATGTAATCGCTGGAATGAGGTATACGAATGCCGGCATTGTTTGCATAAAATCTAATGTTGGTTTTAAAAATTTTGAAAAACGTTCATTTTGAGATGCTAATATTCCAATTGGAATTCCGACAATAATTGAAATAATAACAGACGTAAGTACGAGTGCTAATGTTTGCATCGTTTGTGCCCAGTAGTTAATATTTAAAATAAACAATAAGCCGATTAGTGTAAAAATAATTAATGATACTTTTCTCGTTGTGTACCAAATGAGGAAACAAAGGATAATAATCATCAATATGGCCGGTATTATTGTTAAAAAATTAGTGAGTAAATCAACGAATCCGCCGATAATATAAGAGAAACCTCGGAATATGCCTTCAAGGTGCTCATATAAACTTGCAACAAATGAGTCGACCCATTCTCCTAAAGGAATACGTGGTATATTATTCATCGTCTTTCACCTCTTCCTCAATGTTTCCTGCAAGAGCTTGAATGACACTTTCACGTTTAATAATTCCTCTTAGCCTTTTCTTCTCATCGATTACTGGTAACGGATATTTCATCTCCGCCATTTTTGCATATGTCTCTTCCAGTAAAGTATCTAAATACACATGCGGAATATCATTAAGTAATAAATCAGCAATCGGCCATTGTTTTTGAACTGCTTTACTCGCATCATCCGCGGTTAATATACCTAAAAACTCATACTTTTTATTGACAACATATACAGTTGAAACACCTGCATTCCTCATAATTTGAAGGGCTACACGTGGTCCACGATCAATTAATAAAGTTTCTGGTCGTTTTAATATAGATTCCGCTGTAATTACTTTTCCTAAATTCACATCCGCAACAAACTTTTCTACGAATTCATTAGCGGGGCTCATCATAATTTCTTCTGGCGTTCCAATTTGGACAATTTCTCCATCTTTCATTAATGCGATACGATCCCCAATTCGAAGCGCTTCATCTAAATCATGTGTAATAAATATAATCGTTTTTTCCATTTTATCTTGTAACTCTAACAATTCATCTTGCATTTCTTTTCGAATAAGTGGATCTAATGCACTGAATGACTCGTCCATTAGTAATACATCTGGATTATTCGTTAGTGCTCTTGCGATTCCAACGCGCTGCTGCATACCACCACTAAGTTGACTTGGATAATTATCTTTATGATGATCGAGTCCTACTAACTGTAGCGATTCTAACGCTTTTTTCTCTCGCTCTTCTACCGAAACCCCTTGTATTTCTAAACCATATGCAACATTTTGTATAACCGTACGATGCGGAAATAGAGCGAACTTCTGAAATACCATACTCATTTTCGTTCTTCTTACTCTCCGTAACTCTTCTTTTCCCATCGTTGCGATGTCTTCACCATCTATGTATATATGACCTGCAGTTGGTTTAATCAATTGATTTAACATACGAACTAGCGTAGATTTCCCGCTACCAGACAAACCCATAATAACGAAAATTTCTCCAGAGTATACCTCAAACGTTGCTTTTTTTACACCAACGTTCATTCCTGTCTCTTTTAAAATTTCCGATTTGCTTTTCCCCTCTTTTAATAAAGAAAGGGCTCTTTGCGGATGTTTCCCGAATACTTTTGTTACGTTTTCAACACGCACCTTTGTATTATCCATGTCACTACTCCTTTTCTACCCATCTATTCACATAGTGTTGCGATTTTGCAAAGAAATATTACATAAAAATGACATTCATAAGATTTCTTTAAAATTCTCGTTTCCGTTCATAATAAGAATGCTTACTTATACATTTATTTTATAAGGCAAACACTACTTAGGAGGTTTTCGATGCGAAAGAAAATTTGGTTTATATGCCTTGCATTATTTATTACTATGATTTTCACTTCATGTAATGCAACAAATGCAAATTCGAAAGGGAAAATTAAACTTGGTGTAACAAGTTGGAAAGAAAATATTGCAACTGCAAACATGTGGAAAGTTTTATTAGAAGAAAAAGGCTACAAAGTTGAGCTCATGTATTTAGAAAAAGCCGCAATTTGGACTGGTGTCGCTCGTGGTGATGTTGATGCGAATTTAGAAGTATGGCTACCCGTTACGGATAAGCCGCTAAACGATCGTTATAAAGATGATATTGTCTTAAAATCAAAATGGTACGAAGGTACTGGACTTGGTCTAGTCGTACCTTCCTATGTGAAAAATATTAACAGTATTGAAGACTTAAATGCTCATAAAGATGAATTAGATAATAAAATTGTCGGTATCGAACCTGGTAGTAGTCTTATGAATTTAACGAATAAAGCAATGAAAGAATATGATATAAAACTAAAACTTGTCCAATCCTCAGAAGCTGCGATGATGAGTGAATTAAAGAAAGCATATACGAAAAAGAAACCAATCGCTGTTACGCTTTGGAATCCGCATTGGGGTTTTTCAGAATTTGACTTAAAATATTTAAAAGACCCTAAGAAAGTATATGGTGAAAAAGATGACATTTATTACTCCGTTCGTAAAGGTTTCGAAAAAGATCACCCAGATGTTATAAAATACTTTGATAAATGGAAAATGACCGATGAACAACTTGGTACGTTAATGGTCATGTTAAATAAAACAAAAGATCCTGAAGAAGCTGCGCGAAAATGGATTAAAAAAAATCAAGCATTAGTTGATGAATGGGTAAAAGATTAATAAAAAGGCTAGAGAATTAACATATCCTCTAGCCTTTTCATCTTATTTTTTCGTAACAACATCATCTACAATTCCATATTCCTTAGCTTCTTCTGCGGTCATAAAATAATCTCTTTCTGTATCATGCGCTACTCTTTCAATCGGTTGGCCTGTTTTTTCTGCAATCATTTTATTAATATCATGCTTTAACTTTAATATCCTTTTTGCTGTTATTTCAATTTCTGTTGCTTGCCCCTGTGCACCACCAAGCGGCTGATGAATCATAATTTCACTGTTAGGGAGCGCAAACCGTTTTCCTTTTGCTCCTGATAATAATAACAATGCACCAAATGATGCCGCAAAGCCCATGCATAGCGTTTGTACATCTGGTTTAATTAAATTCATCGTATCTAATATTGCAAAACCTGCTGTCGTTGAACCTCCTGGGCTATTGATATATAAATATATATCTTTTTCTGCATCTTCTGCTTCTAAAAATAATAGTTGAGCTACGACACTACTCGCTACTTGATCATTAATTTCTGAACCGATAATAATAATGCGGTCTTTTAATAGCCTTGAATATATATCATAGGAACGTTCTCCTAATTTTGTTTGTTCTACTACATATGGAATTGCATTCATTTTAAATCCCCCCAATACTTGTTATGCAACGCAAAGCATACAACTGTAGGAAGAAGGTTCTTTTACACTAAATAATAAGACTGGCTGTTTAGATGGTAACTTAGTAAAATCTATTGTCGGAAGAAGTTTCGTTAACAATTCCGGTCTTTCCTCACGAATAGACGTTACAACAACTTCAATATCCTCTGTGAATTCGACTATCTCGATCCCTTCTTCACTTACAGTTTTCAGCCTATTTCTACTCCGAAATAAAGAAGCTTTCACTGCACCTTCTGATACAGAACACAATTTAGCAATATCAGCGATACTATATTGAAAAACATCTTTTAATAATAAAATTGCGGATTGCTGTACATTTAATGAAGACAATACTTTCCCTACCATTTCATGCAAATCTGCAATGTTCTCATGTGGTTCTTCAACAGTGATTTGTTCTCTTATTTTTTCATGAACAGACTTAGACTTCATCTGATCTAACCAACGATTTCTAGCTATTTTATAGACGAGTGTCATACAAATATCTTTATTTCTATATTTTTGAAGCACTTTACACACCGTTTCTTGGGCGAGATCTTCCCCATCCCATTTGTTTTTCGTTAAAAAAGTACAGTATCTTTTTAGCTCTCCATATTGTTCAATTAAAAAATTTATATTTGAATGATTCATATCGATATGATTCTTTAAAACATGAGTTACTTTTGTGCACAAAATAACCACTCCTTTTCAGCGCTTACTTAATAAACGATTCTACATTTAAAAAAGTTACGGGGGTATAAAAAAATAATGTTTATGTTCAAGAATTCGCGGTCATAAATATGTTATGTACAATTTTACGTGAGGAGGAACAAATTTGCCAAAATTAACAATTGAAGGTGCGGGAACTTTTGATGTGAAAGAAGGAACAAAGTTAGTATTAGCAATTGAAGATAGCGGTGTCAACATTCTCCATCGTTGCGGCGGGAATGCACGTTGCACGACTTGTAGAGTAGAAATACTAGCAGGTGATTTCTGTGAAGCGAGTGCGAATGAGAAACATGCAATGACGGAAAAAGGGATTGAAGATCATTTACGATTATCTTGTCAAATGCGTGTACATAAAGATATAGTCGTTCGTCCGGTACTTACAGTTGAAAATTCAAGTCTTGATGCTGGGCCACGTCCGGCGGAGTAAAGCGATGAATTTAAAACAACTCGCTGGCGAATATGCTGCTAACTTTGTAAATGATGGCATGAAGATTGGGCTTGGTACAGGTTCTACTGTATATTGGACAATACAAAAATTAGGTGAGTATGTAAAAGAAGGATTATCATTTCAAGCTGTACCGACATCAAAGGAAACTGAAGCATTAGCACAGCAACTAAATATCCCCCTAATTTCGTTAAACGACGTACAAAGTCTTGATCTTACAATTGATGGAGCGGATGAAATCGATTCAAATTTACAACTTATAAAAGGCGGTGGTGGTGCATTACTTCGTGAAAAAATCGTTGCCTCTTCCTCTAAAGAACTAATTATCATTGCTGATGAATCGAAACTTGTAACACATTTAGGTAATTTTCCATTACCTGTTGAAATCATCCCTTTTTCATGGAAACAAACCGAAAATAAAATTCAGTCTTTAGGGTGTCAAACAACATTACGTTTGAAAAATAATGAAACCTATATAACCGATAACAATAACATGATTATCGATTGTATATTCTCTAATCATATTTCTAATCCTGCCCATTTACACACCCAATTAAAAATGATTACTGGTGTAGTTGAAACAGGATTGTTTATAAGTATGACGAGTAAAGCAATTATCTGCACTAAAAATGGGATAAAGGAATTGTAATAAAAGCTGACTTTTTAAAGTTGGCTTTTTAGTATGTTCATCTTCTCTTAATAGCACTTTATTATGATATACTATGAAAACACAAGCTGATTACACTAGAAAGGACTGAACATTTTGCAATCCAAACTTATAACAGAACTTACTGATTTAGAAACTGCCTTTCACATTCGAAAAGAAGTATTTGTAAAAGAACAAGGTGTCCCTCTTGCAGATGAATTCGATATATTCGATGAAATCGGAGAGCAATGTAAACATATTTTAGTTTATTATCATGAGTTTCCTGTAGGCACAGGGCGTATACGATTTGTTGATGGTGTCGGAAAATTAGAACGTATTTGTATTTTAAAAGATTATCGTACATACGGATTAGGTAAAGTTATCATTCAAACGTTAGAAGAAATTGCTCGTAACGAACAAGTTACAAAAGTGAAGCTACACGGTCAAACACAAGCTGAAGGATTTTATAAAAAATTAGGCTATCAAACTTCTTCTGATATATTCATGGAAGATAGCATTCCACATATACTTATGACGAAAATGTTATCATAATAGAAAGGTGACTATATTGTTTATTCATATAGTCACCTCTCTGTATCTTATTCACTTGAAAGTCTCTTTAGTGAATATTCCAATGAAAGAACTTTTAACTTGAAAGCAAAGAACCTAGCATACATAGTCTTAAAACACCCTTAATGAAATTGGCATTCTCTAGTTTTCTATTCGCACTATATTCTGTTTGCTTTCACTTTAAAAAGAATATTTTATTAAACTCACTATGAATTGTTGTCTAAAATCTCTTGTCTTTCTTCTCTTATTTGACCGATTAATGAAACTACTGAACCAACCGCTTGAATCCAGCTCCCCGTAATCACTATAATCTGTCCATCCTCCTCATTTCCTTCCGAAATTTCTTCCACTTTATCCCGACTAGCTTTCAATTCATCTATTCCACCTATTGCCTGTAATGAATTTCCAGTCGCTTGTAACACATTCCCAACAATGTTATACGATTCATCTATGTCGGAACTATCCTCTAATTCACCACCTATTGATGTAATACCACCTAATGCTTGAATCCAATTCCCTGCAATCACTACTTTTTTTTGTGTATTATCTTCAAATTCTATAATGAGTCCTGTTAAAACCGTTACATTACCAATTGATTGGATTTCATTACCAATTTTTTCAAGAGATATTTCCCCTTGTCCATCAGCTTCTAGGCCGTTCCCTGTTGCCTGTAATACATTCCCCCATACGTTTAAATCTCTTCTTAATTCGTCATTCAATTTTTTAAAAGGTGTACTACCAACCGCAGCAATAATTGTCCCTATTGCAACAAACCAAGCACCAACTATCTCCTTAATCGGATCATCCATTTTCAATCTATCCCGTCATTAATTTACTACTTACAGGATATGAATTTATGCATCTCCATGTTAATAGCCTACTTCTCTCCATTTGAATAAAAATCAATATTTCTTTAATATTATAAATACATCTAGTGTGACATCCCTGTTTGCCGTTAGCTTTTGCTAACGGCTCATTTATTTTTTTCTTGCTTCTCGGAGAATTCTCTAAATACGTTTCCCAATACGTACACATTCTTTATTCCTCCTCGAATACAATACATAACTCAATATAATATCTATATATCGATTAGTTACACTTGGCTAACTGCTCCTTTATTTATAGTAAAATTAAATTTCTATAATTTTTTTAAAAATCCATCTCGACATCCATAATTCCAAACATTTAAAATCAAAAATATAATTTTATCATCACAGGAAAATTTTCTGAATAACTTTCTTGTTAAAAAGTTTTCACCTTAAAATTTGACAAGCATATGTTATTGAATGGAGATTCTCCATTCATAAGATTCTTACCTTTCTTATCTAGAGCACACTTTAATGTGTGCTTATTTTTAGTTAGAAACTACAACATTCTCAAATAGTATGCATATCAAATTGTTTTTTCAATTATTTTCAAGAGCGGATATTATTCTTTAGTACAAGCACTCTTTCCTTTTAATTAATACTATATATTGATATTCCAAAGAAAGGAGAGCAAAATAATTATGGCTAATTATTTTTATAAAGATGGTAAAAAATATTATAAAAACCAATCGTATTCGAACGATCAAAAAAATAACTGTTTTATTGAAACTCATACGATAACTGGTTCTGAAGAAAATGCAAATGGAAATATACCTTTATCTGTTTTCCTTGAAACCACCGCTCCACAAACTGTATTTGAGGATTTCACAAACAATCATAATAAAACATTAATTCAGTTATTCGTTGTCGGGATGAGTGCACCCGTTCAAGTAACTATTCTAACAAGAAAATCTAGCCGCCCAATTACTACAACATTACAACCTGTTCAAACAAAAATATTTCAAGTTGAAGATTTTCAAAGTCTTACTTTTACGAAACAGGAAGGCCCTACTAGTATAGTTAGTTTATTTGTGCAAAAAACATTTTGTATTTGCTGTAACGATAATAAAGATTCGTGTGATGAATATCATCAAGATTGTAATTAATAGATTAACGCACCAAAAGAACCCGTTTTACAAAGGGTTCTTTTTATTTCACTCCATACATTTTCAAAAACATTTTAGAATCATACACAACGATTTTTCTATAAATCTCTCCTTTTCCCGCTATTTTATTAAAATAACACTTTAGTTTAATTAATTACGGGACTTATCATCATTGAATGAAGGGAAGTAAAATTTAGAAAAAAAGACGACGCTGAATACGTCGTCTTTATTATAAATAGAAAAGCGAATTCTCAAGATTCCCTTTTGCATCAAAGCCCATCATCTCTTAGTTCATGCCTAGGTAAAGCTTACACTGTTTTCCATAATGATAATGCATAAATCCAGTTTGGATCACCATTTCCTTGATAACTCTGGACTGCTTCATATACTTTTCCTTCGTGTAGAACTCTATCTCCCTTTTTATATGCTTTTTTTGCATCCCACGCTTCATATGAAGCGCTTTCAGCTTTTGTAGTAATTGTGAATATATCACTCTGTACGGATTCATTTCCAGCTACATCAACAGCTTTCACTACATATTTATAAGTAGTATTAGCAAGCAGATTTTTATCCATATAAGAAGTTGTATTGGATGTTGCAATCTTTTTCATTAATCCTTCTATTTCTCTATAAATATCATAATGGTCTACACCAATGTTATCGTCAGATGGACTCCACATTAAATCCACACTTGATGCTGTCGTTCCCATACTATGTAATCCTTTTGGTTGTGTTGGTGCTTCTGTATCAGGAGTCGCAACTGTTGTTTTTACTGTAAGCGCTGTACTTTCTTTCGATACATTTCCAGCTGCGTCAATTGCTTTTACAGTATAAGAGTATTCTGTGCTTGGTTGTAATTTCTTATCAATAAAATGAGTGCCTAGTATTGTATCTATCATCTCTCCGTTACGGAAGATTTGATATCCTTTTACCCCTACATTATCCGTAGAAGAGTTCCATGTTAGTTCTACACTATTCGCTGTTACTTTTTTCGTCTGAAGTCCATTTGGAATACTTGGCGCTTCTATGTCTGGTTTCACATCATTAATAAGATTAACATCAATTACATTATAGAATGCATTTGCTGTATCAGCTACATCCCATACTGCTAAAATCACATGATATCCACTACGATCAGTAGGTACATTAATTTTATGAGTTAAATTATTTGAAGCTGCAGAACCATCGTGTTGCACAGTTCCAATTGGTTCAAAATCTGCTCTTGTTAGCGCTTTATTTGGATTCCATCCTTTTTTAGTAATATAGTAATGCCACTTACTCGTTAAGTGAGGCGCAGTATACTTCCAAGTAAATGTATTTTCCCCACCAGTGATTGTATTTTTAAACCAACGATTTGCTGTTTGTTGATCTAAAATACCACCAAATTTTCCGCCTGCTGAAGCAATTTGTCCATCTACTGGACCACCTTGTGGGAACCCTTTTGGAGCTTCTAAACTTTGTGGTTCATACATAACACTTCCGCAGTTTACATTTAGCGCACCATAAGTTGGACTACATAAAGCGGATCGGCTACCGGGCTTTTCAACAAAACCGTGCGCATAAGCATTTTGAGGAATAAGTGTCGTACTAATAATTCCAGCTGTTAATGCTACAGCTCCTAAACTTTTTTTGTTCATTTTCATGTTTTGTAGTTGTTTTAAAAATCGATTATTCATGTTCATGTCTCCTTCTTGTTATACTTTGTAGTGGAATGTGGGCTTTGATGTAAAAGAATAACAAGAGACAAACTTGTACCGATGTATGTATTAATTATGCATACACCGCAGTGAAAATATATTTTTTCCTTGTGAAATATTTCACTTTATGAATATATCATGACATAGAACTCGCCTAAGCATGTGCAGAAGTTGTGCAGAAACAGTGAAATTATTACTAACATATAAAACCACATCCTGAAATCATAAAGTAAAACTTTAATTAGTTGGGGTTTTACGGTCGGTTAATACGGGATAAAATAAAAGTGTGCAGCAGAAATTGTAGACTTAGTTCTCAAAATTCACATTTAGTATTTTCATTTTTTCCATTTAAACAATTCTTCTCTTCTTACAACAGAAAAGTGTCTATATCATTTAATATAGACACTTTTTTCATGTATAACTTTATATTTATTACTGACCTACAAATGTGAAAATTTCATCAACAGCTTCCTTATATCCACCCGATGTTCGGAATGATTCCTTCAAATTCAAAGCAGCCTCTTTATATGAAGGGTTATTTAAAATTAACTCCACACTTTCACGCAATTTCTCCACGGTTAATTCATTCATATGTAATTGAACTCCTGCTCCAAGACTCTCCACTTGCTTTGCGATTGCTGGCTGATCTGCACTTTGCGGTATTACAACGAGCAGAACCCCGTTATATAGTCCTTCATGCGTACTGTTCATCCCGCCGTGTGTAATAAATAGTTTCGTATAAGTAAGCAGTTCGGTTTGAGGCACATAGTGTTTCACAATGAAGTTTTTAGGAATTTCGCCTAGATTACTTATTTTCGTTTTATTACCAATAGACATAACAATTGTATGCTCACTATTCTCAAAGGCCTTCATACACAGTTTATAAAAGTCAATCGCTTCATTAAAAACAGTACCTAATGAAATATAAATCGGACTTTTTTCTTCAATTGAAGTAAAATCAACGTCTCTGTTTTTCACGTGTGCAGAGATAGATGGTCCTACAAATTTATATGTTTCATCAAACGTATCACCAAAAGGCTGGAACTCCTTAATTGTATACACAATAGTAAGGGGTGCAGGATTACAGAAAACTTCATACTGTGATTTTATTTCAACACCATATTTTTCAGCAATTCCCTTCGTTAAGTTTTGAAAATCATTCTGTATTTTATCATGAATTTCTACTGGAATATTTTTTGACAGATGACCTAACATTTGTTCAAAAGATTTTTCATCCTGCGCAAAAGATGTACATGAATTTATGGATGGCAGTTTAAGAATTTGAGCAATTAAGTGCCCACAGCCAAACATAGAATCATGAATTATGTAATCAAAATGTTCACCTTCAATTTGTTCTAGAACACTAGGTATAACAATATCCGCTGTATGTAGAAGACCGTTTATTCTTTCCTGTAAATAATTTCTGCCTCCAGATAGAAACGCTTTTATAAATTTTTGATCATCAATCGTTCGTACAGTAGCACCTGTCTTTTCAATCCGCTCCCTGAAAGCTTCTATTGAGAAATAAACGACCTCTTCACCGCGAGAAATCAATTCTTCTACAACCGGTAAAGTTGGATTTATATGTCCTTCTGATCCAGCGTTAATACATAAAACACGCGCCATTATAAACACTCCTTACGTTAAATCATTTCTATGTTAGCGAGAGTATGGATTCTCTCCATACTCTTTTCTTTGTTGTTCGTATCATATTCCTGCTAAATTGACCTAGCAAGTCTAAAACCGAGATCTTCTATATGAAATGTGGGATGGCTTCGGCGACGACAAGTAGCGCCGCAACCTCTCGCTGCCTCCGCCCAACTACCTCCACGAAAAATGCGGTATGATCCGTATACTTTTTCATCATACAAATCATAGCACCATTCCCAAACGTTCCCTAGCATATCATAAAGTCCCCATGCATTCGGTTCCTTTTGGCCAACGTCATGAATTTGTCCATTTGAATTTTCATTATACCACGCTATATCAAGAAGTTTCCCGTATGTATATCCGGTTGTACTTGCTTTACATGCATATTGCCAATCTGCCTCAGATGGTAATCGGTAGCCATTCGAATCTAAATTAAATTTCACAATTTGACCAACATCACTAATAGAATAATATTCTTTTAATCCCGCTATTTTTGAAAGTACATTACAAAACGCAATGGCATCGTTCCATGAAATATTTACAACTGGTTTATGATTTTTTTCAAAATTATTTAATGTACTATTTGTAATAGCATCATATAGTTCCATTGTTACAGCATACTTTGCAAGAAGAAATGGTTGAATTTGTACTAGCCATTCTTTTTTTATTCGATCATCTCTTAATACTACCTCTCCAGCTGGAATATTGACCATTAATGAATCGATTAGTTGAATTAAATCGTTAGTCATTTTCTATTCCTCCAAACGTTCATTTTATATGAACTTATAGTCATATACTCATTACAAAATACAATTTTCAAAAAGCGTTAAATTTTTCATAATAAAAAACGATTAGTTTTATTAAACTAATCGGTAAGATCCACAAAGAATTTTTGTGTTACATTCTATTATTATATGTGCTCTAAAAATTTCCGAACCTCATTTGGAGATTTTAAAACAATAACCTTTTTCTCTTCGGGCAATTGCTCTAACTCTTTTAAAATTGTAGGTCGTTTAGCATTAGGATATTCCCATATCCATTTAAAAAATTGCAAATCAAATCTTTCTTCACACCCCGCGCCCATATCTGGTCTTGTTTTATTTCGGTATTTTACAATTCTTTTAAAAGCACGATAAATACAAATTGTTCTATGAATATCAAGGAAAATAATTGTATCAGCTGCATTCAGTCTGATACCCATCGTCCCGCCATAATTCCCATCAATAATCCACTTCTCATCTTTAATTAAGTTATTTTGAACTGTTATTTGTTCTTCTCTCGGAACACCTTCCCAATTCGGTTTCCAAAATAATACATCAAGATGATGCACCTTAATATTTAATTTATTTCCTAACTGTCTTGCTAGTGTAGATTTTCCTGAACCACCAGAACCAATTAATATTATTTTTTTCATACCTTTACGATACCTTCTATAACTTCTTCAATATCTTCCTTATTAGCAAAGATCCAGAAGAACATTTCTTCATTTAACTTTAATAAATCTGGTAACTGGACAAAATAAGCAATAAAGATAATTTGAATTGAAAGCATAACATACCAAATAGCTTTTAGTTCTTCTTTCGTTAAATCATTTTGTTTATAATAACCTTCAAAGACTTTGCTAACGATATGTAACCATTTTCCTCTTAATCTTTCATCACTAAATACCTCGCTTAATACACTTGTACAGCAATAACATATATCAAATATTTTTACATTATTTTCTAAAATATCGAAATCTATAAACCCTTCCAGTTTATCATCTTTAAAGATTACATTTGATAGATGCATATCACGATGAATAATTTGTCTCGGTAATGGATGGACCGTTTCCTTGAAATCTGTGTGCATTCGCTCCATCTTTTGAATTACCTCTCGATGAACATACTCATTCTTTTCTAAAATTGGTATAGCCCATTCAAATACCGTCTTATATAAATTTCTTTTTATTAACTCATGATCACTATTCACCGAATATAATGCTTTGTGCAGATTAGCTATTTCTTCTCCAATTGTACTTGCTAGCCTTTCCAGCTTATCCGTATCTTTTATTTCTAAAACACTTCCGGCAACATACTCATATAAGCAATAATATTTTTCTTTATATAATACATATTGTTCATCATTTTCTGTCTTTACTACTCTCTGTACTTTAATTCCCTTTTCATACAGTTGATCCAAAACATCGAATTCAACTAGAAGTTGGTCTATCGATCCCGTTCTCTTTAAAATATACTCTTTATTCTTGCATATAACCTTCGCTACTTTTGGTTGCATTACAGTAGCTGTGACATGTTCATTTTGAAACCAAAACTTTGCAATTTCCAGTGCTTGTTCCATTTACAAATACTCCTTTTACAATTCTTATTTCTTCCGAAAAATAACCTCACACAGTATTCCCACTCCAACACCAATTGTATAAGCCACTAAATCACTCCACAAAAAACCGTATCCCAACACGAGTCCACCCAAAGTCGTTGCACGCATGCTATCTATCCATTCAGCATGATACAATTGGCTCACTTCAATCCCGTAGCAAAACATTAAACTAATAAAAGACAACTTCTTCGTCTCTGTTTTAAGAAACAAAAATCCAAAGCCAGTGAAAATCATTAATGCCCATAAAGCATCGCCTAAGTAATCATTTAATAGATGTGGTAGTGCAAAAGAAAACTTCCTTGAGCTAAGACCTAAAATAATAACAACTATAGTAAATAGTGCATATAATACTCTATTTCGTTTCGTATTCATTTTAAAGTCTCCTAATATATAATGTATAACTGTAAATAGCTAGTAAAATAAAGTTATTTTACTAGCTATTTATTAGTTGCTTTTATGATAAGAAAATGTGGATTCATATTTAGATAATAATATGATTTTTCGTCTACTTCTTTCATCTTTTCAACTGCCTTCGGTTCCACTATCTCTTCTAATACAAAATAATTTGTAGTTTCATTTATTATGTCTTGTAGTGACCTTCTGAAAAACTTGACTTCAATAGTAATATTCGGTTTAACCCAAGTATCTATTAATAACTGTTTTTCAAAATAATTTTCACATGGAAACTTTGTGAAATCCATAAAAGGATGATGAATAGAATAAATAAGTTCTCCATCTGGCTTCAGTACACGACGAAATTCTTGAAATACTTGATTCCAATTTTCTAAGTAATGAAGAGTTAACGAACTTACAATCACATCATACGTACTATCTTCAAATGGCAATGTTTCTTGCAGATCATGACAAAGGAACGTTGCTTCTTCTCCTATATTTTCTTTTGCTGCTTTTACCATTTCAGGACTTATATCAATTGCTGTAACATTTGCTCTTCTTCCTATGAATTGAGAAGTATACCATCCAGCTGCACATCCAGCATCTAGTATCTTTTTTCCTTCTAGTTCCTTTGGAATAAGCTCCATCATCGCCGGTCTTTCATAATAACTGTTATATGGATTTGCGAAATCTAGATTTTCTTTATATGTACTCGCTAATTTATCATACGTATCTTTAATCGAATCTTTCATTACACACACTCCTAATACATATTAATTCATTAACTCCTGCTGCTTTTTCTTTGAAAATGATTGTAGTACTAAATCATACGACCAATCAATCATTTTATTTATTTGCTCCTGTTCTATACCCTTACGAATATAAACGGTATTCCAATGTTTTTTATTCATATGATACCCTGGAATAATTGTTTCTGGATAATCTTCTCTTATTCTTAATGCGACTTCTGGATCACACTTCAATGTAATCGCAGCTTTTTCACCTTCTTCATGATTTACTATCGCAAATATTTTATTATTAAGCCTCATACATGTTGCACTCCAACCATCTGGAGAATCTTCTGTCGCTTTTCTTTTCGATAAACAGTACGCTCTTGTTGCATTCATTTTAATTGGCACCTCTTATTCTTTCCCTGTTTGATTACGATGCATCACAATTTGCTTCGTTGCTTGAAATTGTTGCTCACCATAAAACTTTATTAGCTTCTCTCCGCAAAATAGACTAACAATATCAATATGAGATATTTCTCGAAGTAATATTGTAAGCATCTTCTCTCCAATACCTTTATTTCTTACACTCTCATGTATGACAACATCTTCAATGTATGCTCGAAAAACACCATCAGAAACGACTCTAGCAAATCCAATTAATTCATTTTCTTCCCATACTCCAATTGCTATACTATTCTTTAACATTATTTCAATATCGACTTCTTTTCTTTCTGGCCACCAACCGACAGAATCATAAAGTTTTTTTATTTTTTCTGCACAGACTGGTTGTTCTTGTTGCAATTTATACGTGTACATATGCTTTCTCCCATCAACCAGTATACATAATATTATTATCCCGCTATTTGCCGTGCAGTAAGACCCCACCTCAAAATTCAGCAAAAGCAAAGAAGTTTGGTGGGATCCGGCTACCCGTAAAACCCCCACTGATTAAAGTTTCACTTTATAATCTCTTTTCAAAAAAGTGCTGACTATGACCTTTCGGGTGATCTTCAACGACACCATACTCCCTGTAACCATGCTTTTTATAAAATTCTGGTGCTTGGAAACTAAATGAATCTAGCAATATTAATCTACACCCTTTTTCCTTCGCAATACCTTCAATTTCATGTAAAAGTTGGCTACCATAACCGTCATGACGAACTGATTCATCAACCCATAAAAAGTCGATATGAAGGTGATAAAAATACATCGTACCTGTTACGCCACCAAAAATTTTTCCTTCTTCATTTTTTACTACGAGGCTTACTTCTTCCATCGTCTGTCTTGCCTCATCTGTTAAGATGGACATATTATATTGAATAACTTTATTTTTAATATATTCTCCTTCAGTGCGTGTACCGTTCTTTATATGTTTCATATATATTGCTTCCTTTCAGCTCAGTAAGCTACATTTTATTTTTTCTCTTTAAAATACTAATACATACGAATCCACCATATGTAACAAAGCATGAAAAGCCAATTATCCCTGGTACAGAGACATAGCCTATCCTTATGTAACTTATAACTGCGAAACAAGTGATAGACAATAAAATAGATGGCCAAAATATAAGAGCTGTTTTTCTTCGCCCTCGTTTCGATTTACTTTCTTTCTTTTCAGAAACACGTGTACCAAAAAGCAATACAATACAAATAAGGATTGCTGCAAAGTAAATTGTATCTAATGACAAATTGTGATTAGATAGTGCGATTCCAACTTCAAGAGCAATAATCGTTAAAATTAAAATAATGATTGTTGAAGTCTTTAAGTTTCTTTTCAACCGCTCACTCCTAGCATGTTTTCACTATATTCTTTGTATATGTACTTTAAAACTACTGTAAAAGCTTCATCTACCTCTTTATTTTCACGTCGATTCGGTAAATCTTTTCCCCCAATCACATAAAGAAGCGGAAATTCGTTAAACATTCCTATTATACCAATATTTATTGTAGCTGTGAGCAATCCACCTGTCATATGAGCTAAATGATAATATGGGATTTCTTCATACTCTCCTTGTTGTCTTACCATGCCACTAATAATTGGTTCCCATAATTCTGGTTCTGATTTATAACCTTGAAAGGTTTGTATCAAAAGGGCAAGAACTTCATTTAAGTCTCCAATATTTTTCTCATCTCTAGCATTCTCTTGTATATGAATTTTTGAAAAGTACGTTTGTACATACATTTTCACAGCATCCCATCCACCACAGTGCATTACAACTGACTGTGCAACGTAACTATCATGACAAGCTATCATTACCTCGACCGCTTGACTAAGTGTTAAAGAAGTTCTTCCTTGTAAATGCGGATATAACTGCGTACTATCTTCATGCGGATTAAATTTAATGTGATGAAGTATATCATTCCAATTATGTTTATTTTCCTTCACCATTTGTGCTACTACAAATCCAATAACTAATTTTGCTGCTGATGCTAACGGAATATTTAATTCACTATTATATGAAGCAACTATACGATTGTTTTTTGTAGAATAAATTTCCATTCCCACATAATTAGATTGTACCTCTTTTATTTTATTTATGACAGTTTCCATTTCCATCCCTCTTTTCATATCGTTATATTAACTTCTAATAATTCAATATTGAATATAAAAAACCTTTTCATCAGCTATTAAAATAAGAAAAAGGTAGCATGAATTTTTTCTTGCTACCGAAAAATATTTATTCTTCTATAGGATTTTCAGGACCGTTAAGCTCCAGCTGATAAAAAGCTAAATCTAGCCATTTATTAAACTTATAACCAGCTTTTTTTATTGTCCCTGCATGAACAAATCCATAGTTTTGATGCAAGGCAATACTTTTCTCATTCTCTGCATCAATTCCAGCAATTAAGGTCATATACTCTCGTTCCTTCGCAATTTTAATTAATTCTTTCATGAATAAAGACCCAATGCCATTTTTTCTATATGTCTTATCTACATACACAGAATGTTCAACTGAATATTTATAAGCAGGCCACGCTCTAAATGGGCCGAATGTCGCAAATCCTACTACTTTATTATCTAATTCGTATATAAAAATTGGATACCCTTCGGCCTTTTTTTGTTCATACCAATCTATTCTATTTTCAAGGGTTACAGGTTTATACGCATATACAGCTGTTGTATAAAGTATCGCATCGTTATAAATATCTAAAATGTATGCTAAATCTCTTTTCGTTGCTTCCCTTATCATTGTTTTCTTCCTTTCATCATGTTCATCTTATTTCACTATCTTTTTAATAGTTTTATTTTACCGAAATTTCCGATTTTTATCTACGTACGAATACTAGCTTTTCGGAAACCATCAAATATATTTATTGCAGCAGATAACGTATAGAAGAAAATTCCTCCCCCAATGAGCCACGTTTTAAACTCCTCTGTGGAAATAGTAAATGCATTTGCCAAATACGTAATAAATCCTGTGTTAAATAAATGTGGATTTACTACAATTACAATGAATACTATCGTCCCAGCTACTTGAAGAATAGCATTTCCAATCGCCAATCTTTGCGTCCATTTTCCTTGCACTAATTTATAAAGGGATATACCTATTTCAAAAACGATCATAATTACAACAATTGGCCAGTACTGCAGTAAAACATCTTGATTAAAAGTTGGCGAGACAAACTTCAGTCCATTTTCCGTACCATTGTATACGCCAACGAGATGATTCGCATAGAAGTAAAGTGTAGCCCATATTGCCGTCCACATTAGACCTCCAAACACTTCAAACTTTGAGATCGCCTTTTTCTTCGGGATATACGCAATATTTTTCAAATCATCTGGCGTCCATTTTTTTAAACTTGTTGTTAATGGTTGTGGGTCCTTTTCTTTATCCGTTCTTTCTATAACAGCAAACACAACTGTCAGCCAGAAAAATACTTGGAAACCTACTTCAAACGTTCTTCCAATGCCTTCACCTATCAATTTTAAAATAACATTTAATACAGCCTGATCACCACTATAACTAATAAAATTTTCTGCAACCATTGAAATAAGCGCAATTACAACTGCGATTGGTAAGATCATTTTTAATAATGTCATATATACATCAAAATAACGTGGTCCAATTAAATGCATTGGTCTATCCAAGTACCCATTAGCTAATGCAACTGGACTTCCCAATTTTTCAAGAACTCTTTTTTCATCATCTTCATTATAATCATCCGGTAACATATCCTCGATTGTTGACCGTAGTTCAAGAATAATATCTTCACGATTTTTTTCAGGTAATCTCTTCGCTACTTCCTCGACATAAATATCAATTAAATTCATTCTTGTCCTCCTTTAATAAGTTATAAAGTTCCTTCGAATCCTTTATCCATTCCTTTTTTAACTGCAAAAATATCTCTAATCCGTATTCACTTAAAACGTAATACTTACGCGGTCTACTCTCCGTTTTATCCCAACTACTCGTCACTAGCTCTTGCTTTTCTAATCGGCGAAGTAGTGGATATAAAGTACTTTGATCGATTGTGATCCCTGATTTCTCCAATAATTGGACAAGTGAATACCCATACTGCGGTGTTCTTAACTGGCTTAAAACCGCTAATGTTAATGTTCCTCTTCTTAGTTCAGTAATTAACGAATTTAATAAAGCATCCATTCACTCACCTCTTTTCCATTACTATATGTCATACAGTATATGTTTTATACTATGTATCGTACAGTATTAGTGTGATAAAAACAATATTTTTTACAAAAAAACGGATAATAAAACACACTAACTATATGATTTGCGCTTTTCTCACTAACATATATAACATACTTATCTTTTTTAATCAGTGGGGGTTTGGTTCATTCCCCACTGATTATCAGCCCTCACCAATCGAGCTGTCTGTTAATGCGGGATAAACTCTCCGTTTTCTTTATGCAATGGAACAACCTCTACAATCGCCTCAACATTAATTACTCCGTAAACATGCGGATATTCTTGACCGTTAGAAGCAAGTTCATATTTTACTTCTGCTTTTAATAGGGCTGGATCAATTGTAAGTAATAAAACATCTTCTTCATGCTTGAAATATTTTTCTGCAACTTTTAAAGCTTGATCTACTAATGAACAATGAATAAATCCCTCTTCTATAAGTGAATCTTCATTAATTTCTCCAATTATTTTTGCGATTTCCCAATTACTTTTCGTAATTACTTTTGTAATCATAGTAACTCTCCCTTTTTAATTTATGTAATGATATAATAACACTAAATTTTCAACACGTTCTTAATAGATTGGGGGACTTATAATACATAAACCTCACACTGCATTACAAACCATTATTATAAATATGAATACAAATGAACATTGGCATGATTTTATTTGTTACTGTCAGCATCGCGAAGCGGGACTTCGAAAATTAGCTTATAAACATTTAGAGACATTTATTTCAAATGCAAAGAAATGGGAATCAAAAGATCAAGAAGAGTTTGCCATTTCGCTGTTTACTATTTTAGATGCATTAAACGAAAAAGATGAGGTCTTAACTTTCTCACTAAATAGTTTTCTAATTGATATTCTATATAGATGGACAGAAAACAATCCGATTGATTCAAGACCTTTTAGATGGATAGGAATTTATATGGACTCTAGCAATAAAGAAGACGATTTAGAAAAATCCCTTCGAAAAGCGATTGAATTAGGTGGTTATACCGAACAAAAAGCCATGATATACCTAGTTTCTAATTACATCAATACTTTAGAATTTGGTACAAATGAATTCCCTTCAGGTTATTGCGGAGATTTAAGCGAATGTATAGAAAAACTTCCCTATATGCTGCAATTAATTAATAGAATTCAGAATAAGAACATAAAGAAGCTACACATTGGTCAAATACAAGTACAACTACAACTACAACTACACCTTATTCTAGATTGGTTAAAACATACACAAATTCCAGTAGATGCCGTTCGTATACGGGAAAAAGGACAAACTAAGGAATTAGAAAAGGTCATTGTATATTATTTATACAACAGCTCAAGTCGTTAATTCATCTTGTACAGAGATAATGAATTTGTTTAAAAAACGCCAGTCATGTTATTCAAAAATCGGGTTATATAACGGAATAAATTATTGTAAAAATTAGAAACATTTGAAATAATCGTTATTAAGTTGAAGCAGAGCGAATGCAGAAAAAGGTGATACGACTTTTTCTTACTTAAGAATCGCGAAACAGTTAAAAATTTTAATTAATTATATTCCGAAAGGGTGTGTGTAGTATCTTATCAACTAATGTTTTTACTTATAAATCTAAGGATGGAAAAACAGTAATAATTAGAGAAGCTAAAGAACAGGATGCAGAAAGAATACTAGATTCTGCTTCAAAAGCTTTAATAAACGCTCCATACACGCTAAGTACGGTTGAGGATGTAAAAAAGGTGCGTATCGATGCTATTCAAAAAACGTTAAAAGCTTATCATGAAAATCCAAATTATGTACAGTTTATTGCTGAAGTTGATGGTAAGTTAGTCGGTGCAATAGATTTTAAGAACGGAAACAAAGAAAAAATTAGTCATCAAGGGGCTTTTGCGATGACCATACTACCTGAATATCGAAATTATGGTATTGGAAGAGCTCTTCTAGAAACGTTAATCAATTGGGCTAAAAATAACAGTAAGATTGAAAAAGTTTGTCTTGAGGTAATGGAAGATAATCTAGGTGCAATCCAGTTATATAAGAATCTAGGCTTCTTTGAAGAGGGTAGAAAAGCAAAGGGTGTAAAATTGGATGATAGCTATCAAAATTTAATATTAATGGCTTTATTCGTTTAAAATTGAACATTATTCAACAATGGGCGATATTGTTGAATAAAACTTAGATTTTCAAACGACTTTATTGTTATATTTTTAAGTACAGTGAAGTATCTTATATCGAAAATTAAATAACTATGTTTTAACCCCGTCCTAAATTTAGAGCGGGGTTATACTTGTTTTAGGTTTTAAAATTAAATAACTTTATTGTCATTTTACACATCTACCATTTCAATATAAAAAAGAGGATTTTCATACAGTACTAGAAAATCCTCTTTTTATATTTATCCCACATTAGCTTGCAGTAAAACTCCCCACTGATTATAGTTTCACTTTATTTTAATCCTTTAATTAAAGGTGACGCTTCCCCACTATGGAAAATCCATAAATCATGAAGTGATCTCGTACATCCGACATATAGTAACTTTGCATCATGTTTTGTGTTTTTGTAATGTTCTTCATCCACATCAATTAAAAGCACCGCATCAAATTCTAAACCTTTCGCTAAATAGACAGGTACTACTGAAATACCACCTTCATATTTACTTTGATCTGCTTCAATAACGTTTACAGCCAATCCTGCTTTTGTTAATTTCTCATATATATCGCGGCATTCATCGTCTGTTCTTCCTATTACCGCAATGGTTTTCACATCTTCGTTTTGTAGATGTTTTAACGTCTTCATAATCTCATTAAATTGATCTTCTGCATGGATTACCTTAACATCTTCACCACTGCGAAAAACTGGTGTTGCGAGCCCAACTGGAATCTCTGCATTTTTAATTATTTCGTTCGCAAATTCTATAATTTCTTTTGTAGAACGATAACTTCTCGTCAGTTCATAATAACCTGTTTCTTGGAATACTTCTTTAAAAGCACTCCAATCTTCAATTCCTTGATAATCATAAATTGCTTGAGATAAATCACCTAATATAGTAAAAGAATTACCTAGTGTAATTTCTTTTAATACATAAACTTGGAATGGTGGAAAATCTTGCGCTTCATCAATAACGACGTGATGGAATTTCTGTCCGATTTCAATACCTGTTATGCGGTGATGTATGTAAATTAAAGCTGGTAAATCTTCTACATACACTTCTTTTTTACGACAACTCTTTTCAGTTTCTTTCACAAGTTCTTCAGGCAATACTTCGAGTATTTCTTTACTTTTCAATATTGAACTATATAGTGAAAGTGGGCTCATTTTCGGCCAAAACTTCATATAAGTGTTCAATCTCTTTGTCGCTTCTTTTTTTAATAATTTCTTCTCGTTTGTTTCTCCATACTTTTTCAGTTCAATTTCAATCCAGCGCTTCATTCGGCCGACTAATCTTTCTCTTCTTTTCTTTAATGGATAATGTTTATATTCAACTTGCATCCATTTTTTTATGTCTTCTACTGGAATAATAGCTTTGTCCCATGCCTCAAAATCACTTGTTGGTATTAATTCATTTTCAAATTGAATCATTCTCTCTTCAATAAAGAACTTAAATTCCAGTGTACCTTTCAATTTACCGAGCATAACCTTTTCTTCATCACGATTAATTGAAAATGCTTCTTTCAATTTTTCTTCTGTCTGCTTTAGTTTCACTGAATCATCTAACGTGCGTAATGCCCAATCCGGAAACGTTGTTTGACTAATATTCCCTACACCTAATTCAGGAAGTACACTCGAAATATAGTCTAAAAACAGACTATTCGGCGCAAATACGATCATTCTCTCAGCTTCTAGCTGCTCACGATATTCATAAATCAAAAAAGCAAGGCGATGTAAAGCAATTGTTGTCTTTCCGCTCCCTGCAACCCCTTGAATTAATAATGGCAAGTTTCTTTCCGCACGAATAATATCATTTTGTTCCGATTGAATCGTTGAAACAATATCCTTTAGTTTATTATCTTTATTCTCACCTAATCGATATAGAAGAAAATCATCGGCATGTGATACATCTTCATTTCCTTTTACATATGTATCAACGACACGTTCAAGTTCTCTTTTTCGAATAGAAATGTTTCGTTTTAAATACACATCACCTTCTACTAACCCATCTGGTGATTGATAAAATGCTAATTCTTCTCCACCGGTAAATGAATAAAACATACTTGCGACAGGTGCTCTCCAATCAATAATGATTGGTTTCATCGTGTCCATATCCGAAACCCCTACTTTTCCAATATAAATCGGCATAGCTGCTTCTTTACCATCTTCCTGAAAATCTAACCTTCCAAAGTACGGCTCTTGCACACCAATACGTAAATTTTGTCTATTAGACTCTCTCATACTTTCAAGAATTTGCTCCTTAAAATCTTCTCCATAATAAACTGGGATTTTTTCAAGCTTATCCAATTGCTCATCCATCGTATGCAAAGTATCCTTCATTTTTTGTAACTCATCTTCAAATATGTTGCTCATTTCGACGATTCCCTCCTGTCCGTTCTAATTTTTCAGTCGAAGTATCATTGTATTAAAAATCCAATCATAAAGTCAATAGTTTCTATTTAAATTTTCCGAAAAAACTTACTTTTCATCTTTCTAATTTAAAAAGAATATGCAACATTTAAATCACACAACTACACATATATTAAATTGATGTATACAAAAACGACAATTATTCACACAATAAAAGTAAAAAGAGTAAGGATTTAATGAACTGCACCCCAATTGTTAGACACAGTCTAACAATTGGAGGTGCAGTTTTTCTATGGCTAAATTTACAGCTGATGAAAAAATACAAATCGTTCTACGTTATTTGAACGGAAATGAAAGTTATCGAGAAATGGGTAGATCGCTCGGTATAAGTGACACAATCATTTTGAATTGGGTAAACCAATATAAACAGAATGGTCTGGAAGCTTTTCTAAAACGATGTACAAATTACACACAACAATTT
>NZ_JAKUFQ010000029.1:0-57217 GCF_022663475.1 Bacillus cereus group sp. BfR-BA-01382 | reverse complement strand
GAATCATTAATAGCAAAAACTATCAAAAAAGGTGAGGAAAAAGTATATTTTTTTTTGATAAAATGAGAGATATAAAGGAGATGGTAATTGTGGAGAAAATGTATCATATAAGGAATACAGAAATACATAAAGAGATGAAACAGGGAGAAATAATTCCATGTGGAAAAGAATTAAATCCATTCATGGCACCATATTATAAAGATGATATTTCTTTTTCGAGTGATCATGCTCATTTAATTCGATTGTTAGGATATTATTGGCACTTTGCGAGGGAGACTACTTTTGAAGAAGTGAGAAAAGAAAGTTTCCCTTCTTTACCATCAAGACATAAATGCTTATTTGCCACTTCAAAGGAAGGATTGAGATATTGGATTGAAGAATTTAAACATCCGAAATATCAAGTTGCTGAGATTCAAGTAGCAGGTGAGGTATTCAAAGGAGATGCATCATTTGTGAATGGACAAGGTTTATCTTTAAATACAGTTAAGCAAAAAGCTGAGAGATATTGGAATGGAGAATCTTTAGATAATAGTAAGGTAGAATATCTTATAGCTGGAGAGGTCCGGATAGTTAAGCTATTAAATGAGAAAGATATCAAGCAGTTATTAAAGTTAAACTAAAAATGCGAACTATTTGCGGACAATCTGTGAACTATTTACGGACACGTTTTGGTTTTTAACATGATATATTTGTATTGTGAGAAGTGGCGGAAAACACAACTCATAAAGATTCCTTTATAATCTATATGTTGTCTAAATGGTTTCGTAATGACGGCACATAAAATCCGAAACCAGCAGATGGTAATGATTGAATGATACCGTTATTAAGGAGAGCTTTTGCTCTTCTTCCAGTTACTTAATAATGTTGATACAGATGAATGCAACAACATTAGGTAATTGGAAAAAGAATAAAACTTCACGTACCACAATTAAAAAATAATTGAATAATTGAGAGAGAAGCATCCAATTGGGTGCTTTTTTATTTTGAGGGAGGATAAAAAATGGATTTAACATTAGAAGGTTTAGGAAAGTGTTTTAACGAGGCTTTAACTGAAGAGGCCAATTATGTAGCTGTTCAGATTGAAATGGATGGATTTCCTAACGATGAAGTAATTATTAATGATAAACATAACATTGAATCAAAATTGGATTATTACAAGAAGACGTACAATGAGGATTTAGAGCATAGATATGCTTCGGGTATTCGTATTGTTGGATATGCATATGGTTATTCGTTCTCAGGAATTCAACGTGAGTTAGGATTATCAGCAGAATAAGGATTAAACAAATAGCTATTAAGGAGTGTTGAAGAATGGAAAAACAAAATATTGTTTCAGCTCACATCGATATTGATACGACAGAAGCAAAGGCAAATATTGAAGAACTTACATTAGCCATCAACGAGTGTGTAAGTGCGTTTGAGAGGTTAGAAAAGGTTATGAACAAGTATACAGGAGAAGCTGAAACCGTTGAATTATGTCTTGACGGTAAAGCTGTAGCTCGAACGATAGTTCAAAGTGATGACTGAAAATAAAACAACACAACAACGAAAGTTCTACGATAAATATAAACGTGATAAAGAAGCGAAGAAGTTCTACGATAGCACAGCGTGGCGAAGGTGTAGGGAGTTAGCGTTAATACGAGACAACTACCTTTGCCAAGAGTGCATGAAGCATGATCCATTAATACCAGTACCTGCTGATATGGTTCATCATATCAAAGAAAGAAATGAATATCCTGAACTTGCGTTAACATTAGATAACTTAATTAGTTTATGTAATGCATGTCATAACAAAGAACATCCTGAAAAGGGTGGGGGAAAAAAGAAAAATAAAAGAAAGATTAAGTTCGTAAAAATAAAAGCGAACAAAGAATTCATATAGCCCCCCTCCTTTTATTGTTCAGAGCCGTTTCCGCCCAGACCGGACGCCTCCTTCGTGGGTAGCGCAAGTGATGTTTCTAAAGGGGGGTAAAGCCTAGAAATAAGAGCTTTTTATTTTCGAACAGGCACTTTTTATCCATAAAATGTAAGTGGGGTGATATCGTGGATAAAGGATTGATTGAGAGGAAACCACCTACGCATTTAAAAAAGGTAGGAAAAGATACTTGGATTCGTATTTGGTCTGTTTTAGAAGTTGAAGGGAAGGCTGATATCAATGATCCAATTGTAGTTGAAGCGATTGCTTTCAGTTATCAAATGTTTAGGGAGATGGCAGCCAATGTTAAAAAAGAAGGGCTGACAATGGAGTATACAAATAAAGCTGGCGCTACAAATCTAACTAAGCATACTTTAATTCCAGAGATACCTAAATATTTACAGCAGATTCGACAATATTTAGGGGAGCTAGGGTTAACTGGGGCAAGCCGAAAAAAGCTTCAGGAAGAGCTAACTGGAGATTCTGATGATGATTACGACAACTTCTAAGCCCTCTGAAATAGCTAAGTGGTATAAAAAGTGGCGAAATGAACAGATACAGCATTTTAATATTTTGGTAGATCCATCTCCTGAACTAAGAACAACTTGGTATGCAGAACAAGTTGTGAAAGGAAACATAATAGCTAGTAAGAAAAATGTCTTGTCTTGTCAACGTCATCTAAACGATTTGAGGAGACAGGGGACTGAGGAGTTCCCTTGGGTTTTTGATGAAGAAAAAGCGCATCGACCTATACGATATATAGAAAAGTTTTGTCGTCCATCAAAAGGTGATTATAAAAGGTTGGTTCTTCAACCGTGGCAACACTTTGTTATAGGTTCTTTGTATGGATGGATTCATAAAGATACAGGTTATAGGCGCTTTCGTGAGGGCCTTATTTTTATTGGACGTAAAAATGGAAAAACTACAATGATTTCTGGCTTATCTAATTATGCTGTTGCTAAAGATAATGAACCAGGCGCTCGTGTTTATGTTTTGGCAAATACAAAACAACAAGCTGGGGAATTATTTGATGAAAGTCGTGCAATGGTTCAAAAATCACCGCTTCTTAGGAAGCATTTACGCGAAAATCAGAAAGGGATTTTCCATGATAAAACGCATTCTAAAATTGAACCTCGTGCATCAGATAGTAAGAAACTAGACGGATTAAATACACACCTTGGTATTTTTGATGAAATACATGAATTTAAAAACTTTAAATTAATTAATGTTATTAAAAAATCACGTGGTGCACGTAAACAACCAATGATTGTTTATATTACTACAGCAGGATATCAGCTTGAAGGACCACTTGTTCAATACTATGAAATTGCAACTGATGTTTTGGAAGGTGTTATCGACCAAGATAGAAAGTTTTATTTCATGGCCGAAATGGATAGTGTGGATGAAATTGAGAATCCTGAACTATGGATTAAAGCAAATCCTAATATGGGAGTTTCGCTAGATCTTCCATCGCTTATTGATGACTGGAATACAGACAAGCATACAGATGCAGAAAAGAATGACTGGATTACAAAACAATTTAACATCTTTGTTGATAATGATGAAATGTCCTTTGTGGGTATTGAGATATTAAAAAGAAACGAAGAAGTTATTGATATAAAGGCATTAGCAGGTAAAGAATGCGTTGCGGGTTATGATCTATCTGCAACAGAAGATTTTACAAGCGCCTGTTTAGAGTTCCCTTTAGAGGATGGGAATGTTTTTGTGCTATCTCATAGTTGGGTTCCTCAAGCTAAAGTTGATCGTGATAACGAGAATATTAGTTTTAAAGAATTTAAAGACAAAGGTTGGCTCACTATTATACCTGGTGAGTATGTGAAATATGAGTATGTGTATGATTGGTTTGTCGAACAATCTGAACACTATTTCATAAAGAAAATCACTTATGATCCAGCCAATGCTTACCGTTTAAATGAAGATTTGAAAGCATATGGATTTAAAACCGAACCAGTTCGACAAGGGCATTTAACTTTAAGCCCAGCATTAAAGGATGTAAAAGAATTGTTGTTGGATGGAAAAATAATCAGTAATAAAAACCGTCTTTTCCGTTGGTATATGAACAATGTAAAGCTTGTGGAAGACAGAAATGGGAACTTTTTACCATCTAAACAGAGTAAATATCGAAAGATTGATGGCTTTGCAGCGTTTTTAAACGCTCATACGGAAGTAATCCCTATGTTATCTCAATTACAAGGTGATGGAAATATTGAATTTATATCAGTTAACGATCTTTTTAAATAGAAGGGCGGTGAGAAATTGAAATTGATTAATCGTGTTAAGGGGGCAATTAAAGGAGCTTCATTGGGATGGAAAGGTGCTGGATATGACTTCACTTCATGGTTTGGAAGGAAGTTTTGGGGTATTGATAATGCGAAGTTAGCTACAAATGAGACGATTTTTAGTGTGATTAGCAGATTATCTAATACGGTAGCATCTTTGCCATTAAAACTTTACAAGGATTATGACACGGTTTTTAACCAAGTGTCTGATGTTGTGATGAATGAACCTAATCCAAACATGACCGGATTTGAATGGATAAATAAAATTGAAGTTTCAAGAAATGAGACTGGAAATGGATATGCAGCTATTATCCGTGACATTCGATTTCAAGTGGAATCATTAATCCCTATTGAATCCGCTTATGTAACGCCTTTTTTAAACACTGATGATAATAATTTGTGGTATGAGGTACGTGGGATTGAAGGTACATATTACATCCACAATATGAACATGTTTCATGTCAAACACATCACAGGTATTTCAAGATGGAAAGGTATTTGTCCAATTGATGTATTGAAAAATACTCTTGAATATGATAAGGCAGTACAAGAATTTAGTTTGTCAGAAATGCAGAAGAAAGATAGTTTTATTTTGGATTATGCAACACAGGTAGATAATGACAAGAGACAAAAAATCATTGATGATTTTAGACGATTCTATCAAGAGAATGGTGGTATTTTATTCAGGGAACCAGGTGTGAATATAGAAGAAATGGAGCGGAAATACTTCGCTTCAGATACGTTAGCATCAGAACGAATTACTCGTTCACGGGTTGCTAACGTTTTTAATGTTCCGGTTACATTTTTAAATGACACGGAAGGACAAAGTTACAGCAGTAATGAACAGTTGATGATTCAGTTTGTTCAAATGACTCTGACTCCTATTGTTCGTCAGTATGAGCAAGAAATGAATCGTAAGTTGCTAAATAAAAAAGAACGGCAAGAAGGCCATTACTTTAAATTCAACCTTGGAGGGCTGTTAAGAGGTGATACAGCTTCAAGAACAGCTTATTACCAAGCCGCAATTAGGAGTGGATGGTTATCACAAGATGATGTTCGTCAAAAAGAAGATGAAACGCCTGTGGGTGGTAATGCTTCAAAACTTTGGGTAAGTGGTGATTTATATCCGATTGATATGGACCCAACTCAACGGAAGGGGGTGAAAAACGGTGGCAAAGAACAAACAGAATAAGTTTTTCCAAATGAAAGCATCCGCCAATGGTAAAACGGCCGATGTTTTTATTTATGGAGAAATTACAAAGTATGCATGGGAAGAGTATGGAGAAGTATCTTCTATTACGTTCAAAAATGAACTTGATGAATTAGGTGACGATATTGAAACGATTAACCTTTACATCAATAGTCCAGGTGGATCTGTCTTTGAAACGATGGCTATTATCGCAATGTTACAAAGGCATCAGGCGAAGGTTATCTCTTATATTGATGGAATAGGCGCTTCATGTGCGTCAGTATTACCAATGATTTCAGATAAAATTATTATGTATGCTAATTCAATGATGATGATACACAATGCATGGACATATGCATCAGGAAATGCCAATCAGTTACGTAAAGCAGCGGATGATATTGAACGTATTAACCAATCGATGGTACAACACTATCTAACCCGTGCTGGTGACAAGTTAGATGAAGATACATTAAAACAATTACTAGATGCAGAGACATGGTTATCAGCTGAAGAAGCAATGGGGTATGGACTTTGTGATGAAATTATTTCAGCAAATAATGCAGCAGCATGTCTAGATGAAAAGTGGATGAAGGAATACAAAAATATTCCACAACAATTAGTTAATGCACAAGCTAACATATCATCAAACGAAATGTTAGAACGACAAAAAATTGCCGAAGAAGCGAAAGCTAATGCGGACTATATAAAAACAATTTTAGGAGGAATTCATTCATGAAAATGAAAAATAAATTTCGATTATCTCTTGGTAACTTTCAATACTTTTCAAAAAATACATTATTTGAATTAAAACAAAATTTATCTACTATTGGTCAACAGCTCCAAAAAGTAGAGAGTGAACTTTCTCAGAAGGCAATTGATCCATCCGCAACCATGGAAAGTCTACAAACGTTACAACAATCTAAGAAAGATCTTCAAATGCGCTTCAATGTAATTAAAGAACAACATGACACGATGGAAGCTGAACAAAAAGCACAGTTTCAAACTCAAACTGGTTTACAATCTATTGAAGATCCAAAGCAAAAGGTAATTGCAGCGAAAGCAGAGTTAGTTCGCGCTACAATTCGCGGTGGTACTTTATCGCAAGAAGCACGAGCAGCTCTTGGTGATAAGAACTCAACAGGTGGAGAAAAAATTCTCCCAAGTACAATGACGAATGAATTATTACATGAACCATTCGTTAAAAATCCATTAAGGGAAGTATCTACATTTACAAGTGTAACGAATCTTGAAATTCCTAAAGTTACATTTACATTAGATGATGATGATTTTATTGCTGATACAGAAACAGCAAAGGAATTAAAAGCGGAAGGTGATGTTGTAACCTTCGGACGTAATAAATTCAAGGTGTTTGTACCCATTTCAGAAACTATTTTAGCAGCAACAGATACAAACTTGGTGCAAACTGTAGATCAGGCGTTAGAAAGTGGTTTAGCAGCAAAAGAGAAGAAAGTGGCATTCGCTACAACACCTAAATCTGGGGAAGAGTCTATGTCATTCTATAAAGCTGGCATTAAAGCTGTTAAAGGTGCAACTTTATATAAAGCTATTAAGTCAGCAGTTGCAGATTTACATGAGGACTTCCGTGCAAATGCAACTATTAAAATGCGCTACGCAGATTATTTAGACATAATTGAAACGCTTGCTAATGGCAGTGCTACTTTATATAATGCTCAACCAGAACAAGTTTTAGGAAAACCAGTTAAGTTCTGTGATTCAGCAGTGAATCCTATTGTGGGTGATTTTCGATATTCCCACTTCAACTATGATCCAAATATGATTTATGATCGCGATAAAGATGTGAAAACGGGTATTGAACTATTTGTGTTAACAGCTTGGTTTGATCATAAAATCAAACTGAAATCCGCATTCCGTATTGCGGAAGTACAGACTACACCCTAATCCACCCCAAACTCCAACAGGATTAAAAGTTGATTCTACAACAGTAACAACGGCCAACATTAGTTGGTCTCCTGTTGTGTATGATGGGGGCATTAGAGAATATCAAATATTACGTAATGGCAAACAAGTAGGAACATCAGTAGCAACAACCTATAAAGATACAGGATTAACAGGTGATACAACATATTCTTATCAAGTAAAAGCTGTTGGGAATAACGGATTAAGTTCAACGTTAAGCGTTGAATTATCAGTGAAAACAAATGCTTCAGGATCGTAGGTGATAGCATGCTGGAGCTTATAAAAGGAAAATTAAAAATTGATGGGAATGAAGAGGATACAGTTATCCAACTTCTAATCGATGGAGCAAAAGAAGCTTTACTAGGTTCTGGTGTTCCTGAAAGTGAAAAGGCCCTTTACAAAATAGCGGTAATTACACATGTTTTATTAAACTATGAGAATCAAGATAAATCATTAAATGTCCCTGCGTTAAAACAGTCATTAGAAACTACCATATTACAATTAAGGGACTATAATAACGGTGATAATCATGAATCCAAGTAAATTAAATAAACGAATAACAATTCAAAAGGAAATTGCAAATAAAAAAGATGAAGAAGGGAATCCAATTCCACCAGAATGGAAAGATGTTGTCAATGTTTGGGCAAGAGCAAAAACACCATTCGGAAAGGGATTTAACTATGAAATATTCGCTGGAAATACTGAAAATGCCGTACGTACAGTGAAATTTTTTATGCGATTTCGTAAGGGAATTGATTCGAAAATGCGAGTCTTATATGATGACCGACTCTTTGAAATAAAAGCTGTTGTAGATGTTGATGAACAACATCATGAGACATGCTTGGTGTGCGAGGAGCGATCTATATGGCAGAAGTAACAACCTTTGGAATACAAGAAGCAATTCAGCGTTTTGAAGCTTTAGGAAGAAGTGTAAAAACAATTGAAAACTCAGCATTAAAGAAAGGTGCTGAGGTAGTAAGGGATGCTTTAGAGATAGAAAGCCCAGTAAGTACACATCCAAAGCCACCTTCACCAAAAGAATCATGGAGAACAGGTAAACATGCAAAGGACGAGGTGCTTGTCGGAAAAATAAAAACTAGAAATGGAGTCAAATCAATTAGTGTGGGGTGGGAAAGAGATGATAATTCCCCACACTTTTATATGAAATTCCAAAACTGGGGAACAAGTAAAATGCCACATCCACCACATAAAGGCTTTATTGAGAAGACAGTAACTCACACGGAAGTAAAGGCAGTTCATGAGATGCGAAATGTCTTTGCAACGGCATTGAATATCGTATGAGGTTCTTAGAAAGAGATGTGTTACGTGCACTTACAACGCCTTTTATTGTAGAAAAAATTGGTGGAGAATATATCTACAATATGATTCGTGGTGACGATAACGGAAAAACATGGATTACTTATTCTGAGTTAGATAATAGTGCTAGGAGATACGCGGAGGGTGCGGAATCTACTAGCACTATTTTATTTCAAGTAGACATTTGGTCTTTTAGCCCTGTTAAGGGTGATTTAAAAGAAGCAGTAAACACTTCTATGAAAAAAATAGGATTTCAGCGTATTACAACAGCAAATTTATATGAACCCGATACGAAAATCTATCATTATGGTATGAGGTTTCGTACAGAATTAAAAATTTAGGAGGAAAACAAATATGGCAATTGCAGTCGATTTTAGAGATTTACATTATGCGATTTTGACAGAAACACCAGATGGTAAGTTTACGTATGCAGCACCTAAGAAAATTGGAGATGCAGTAAGTGGCAAGGCTTCACCTAAAAATGAATCTGTAACGTTCTACGCAGAAGGAGGTCCACTAGCAACAGCAAGCGCCTTTGGCGGTGTGGAGATTGAATTAGAAACAGCGGATATTTCACTATCTACTTACGCTGAATTATTAGGAAAGAAACTAATTAAAGGTCAGGTAATTGATAATGTAAATGATGTTGCTCCATATGTAGCGTTATTATATCGTTTACCAAAAGATAATGGGAAAAATCGTTTTTATTGCTACTACAAAACGAAGTTTGAAATTCCTGAAGATGAACACAAGACAGCTGAAGACAAACCGACGTTCCAATCAGCTAAAATTAAATGCAAAGCGATCCAACGTTCAGATGGAAACTGGAGACATCGTTTAGATGAAGAAGAAACTGGATACGATTCAACTGTTGCATCGAACTGGTTTAAAACAGTTCCAACACCACCAACAGAAACAGCGCCATCACTTAGCAAATAAAATTATAAAAAGGGTACGGCATAATGCTGTGCCCTTTATTTATGAAGGGAGATTCAATTATGCAAGACAATCAAAAGACAGAATCGTTTAAATTGGTTTTAAATCTACCCACTGGTAAAAAAACTTTCTTTTTACCAACATATATTTCGTCTACTGACGGATTTGAAGCAGCTGAATGGACTGAGAAATTAAATGTTGAAAATGTTCGTTTTGATGTGCTAAAAGAAGCTACACATTTTGTTGTTAAAGTGTTTGGAAATCGATTTACAGAGGAAGAGTTCCTTGAGGGAGTACACATTTGGTTTTTAACATCAACTATCTATGCAATTTGTCTAGCGATTGTAGGTCGTATCGCTGAGGCTGTCGCAGTTATCAATGCGATAGAGTCTAAGACGAATTCAGCAAAAAAAAAGAGAACGAGGAACAAAAGGAACCGTTCAAACCCATAGAAATGATGCTTGGTATATATAGCATGTTACAAGATTCTGGTATATCCCAAGCGGATATTAATCAGATGGATTTAGTACTTTTCTTTAAAACGTTAGCCTATAAGAAAAAACAAGAAGATAGAAAAGTAGTACGAACAGCAGATCAAGCACCAGCTTGGTTATAAAGGTAGGTGAGATAAATGGCTGGAGATATGGAGATTGGCGCGCGGGTCACACTTGACACCCAACGTTTTGAAAATGGAGTTGCAGGAATTAACCGAGGTTTACGTTTGTTAGATTCAGAATTCAATCTCACAAGCGAACGAGCTAGATTACTTGGGAATTCTGTTGAACAGCTACAAAACAAATTAACTCATTTGAATGAAAAATTCACCTTACAAGGCCAAAAAGTAGAACATTATCGTCAAAAAATTGAACAGGCACGACAAAAACAAGAGCAATTACAAGCTTCAAATTTAACATTGGCGGCATCGATGGAACGTCTTGAAACACAGTATGATCAGGCTGTACAAAATTTCGGACGTAATTCCCAAGAAGCCAAACAATTAAAGCAAGAATTAAAACAACTTCAAGCTGAATACACATCTAACGGTCAAGCGCTTCAACGATTAAATACGCAAATTGATAACAATACGATTGCTATGAATCGTGCTGAAACAGTTCAAGAGAGAATTCAAAATGAAATAAGAGAAACGAACCGTGAATTAGCCGAGCAACAAAATCGTCTTCATCGTACCGGAGAACGGATGCGCGATACAGGAAATAAAATGCAAGATGTAGGTGGACAGGTCGGTACTACCTTTGCAGCTATGACTGGGGTTATTGGTGCTGGACTTGCGATGGCTGTAAAGGAATCTATGAATTTCGAGCAGAAGATGGCTGATATTCAAGCAGTTTCTGGTGCAACTGGCGATGAAATGAAGAAAATTAGCGAACTTGCAGTACAGATGGGAGAAAAAACAAAATATTCATCTGTTGAAGCAGGACAAGGTATTGAAGAGCTAATTAAAGCAGGGGTAAGCCTAACAGACATTATTAATGGCGGTTTAGAGGGTGCCTTGAACTTAGCGACAGCTGGGGAATTAGAATTGGGGGATGCAGCAGAAATTGCTTCTACAGCTCTAAATGCATTTAAGGATGATAATTTATCAGTAGCTCAAGCAGCTGATCTATTAGCTGGTGCAGCAAATGCTTCAGCAACTAGTGTTGGAGAAATGAAGTTTGGGTTATCAATGGTTTCAGCGGTTGCAGCTGGTGTGGGACTTAGTTTTAAAGATACAACAACGGCATTAGCTTTATTTGCACAGAATGGCTTAAAAGGTTCCGATGCAGGTACGTCATTGAAGACAATGTTAGCAAACTTAATTCCAAAATCTAATGAAGCTTACGATATGTTTAGTGATTTGGGATTAATAACAATCGATACTGGCAAAGCAATGCAGTTTCTTGGAGAAAAAGGGATTAAACCAACTTCAAATTCATTTAAAGATGTAACTGGTGCTTTATCTGAGTACGCAGCAAAACAAGCTGGTGTGAAGGTTGGATCTGAAAAAGCAGAGAAGGCGTTTCAAAAATTAACTTTTGAAACGGGTATTATGACAAATGCCTTTTTCGATTCAAATGGTAATTTGAAAGAAATGTCCGATATTGCAGAAATTCTTCAAATGGCAATGCAAGGGCTAACGGCTGAGCAAAGACAGTCGTACATGTATACATTGTTTGGTTCTGATGCTATTCGTGCCGCTAATATTCTTTATAAAGAGGGCTCAGATGGTGTGAAAAATATGTATACGGAAATGTCAAAGGTAACAGCATTAGAAGTTGCTGAGACAAAGATGAATACAACAAAAGGAAAAATTGAAGAATTAAGTGGTGCTGTAGATACTCTTAAAAAGTCATTTGGTGATGCGTTATTACCTATTTTAGTTGATGTAGTATCTGGTGTTCAGGGTGTTGTAGATTGGTTTAATAATTTAGATGAATCGACACAACAAATAATTGCAAAAAGTGCTTTATTGGCCTTCGGAATAGCAGGGGTAACAACAGCTGTAGGATTTTTAGCAATGGGAATAGGTGCTTTATTAGCAAACCCGATTGCTTTAGCTATTACTGGAGCGGTTCTTGCTGTAGGGGCGCTAGGTATAGCAATAGTTGATCTGAACGAAAAATCCAAACAGGCACAAACTGATATGGATAAGTTTGGTCAAAGAGTAAGTGACGCAACGAGTAAAGCAGCTGGTGCTTATGTGGATTTAAAAGATAAAGCTATCAATAACATGATGGATTTAAAAATTAAAACAGGTGAAGAAGCAAATAAAGCAGCGGACGAAACCATTAAAGCTTTTCAAAGAATGACAAATGAAGTTATTAAAGAGTTAGAAGGAAAGAAAAGCGAATTCAATAAAATGTTTAGTCAGTTGATGGGAACTGTTCCTGAGGGTGCTAAACAAACCCTAGAACAAGTGAAAAATAATGTCATTGAATCCATTAATAAAGAGATTGAAGTTGCTACACAAGCGGAAAAGATTTTGGAAGAGGGTATTAAAAGGTATCAAGGAGATACCATGAAAATGCCAAAGGATTTCGCTCAAAAATTCGAACAAGCATTACAGGTTGCTGATAAAAATGTTCAACAATTCTACACAAAAGCAAAGGAAATCACGTCTATTTCGAAAGAAATTGAATCTGGAGGGATGCTATCTTTAGATGCTGGCAAAAAACGGTTTGAAAGCATCATAAAGGTATATGAAGATGGTGTTAAATCTTTAGAAAAGCAAACCAAAGGTTGGCGCGAAAATGTAGAAAAAGCGTTTAAATTAGGTGAAATTAAACCGGAAGAAAGAAAAGCAACATTAGATGCTATTGCACTTTATGAATCGAAGCATGTAAATGACTTGCAGACAATTAGAAATGATGGATTTAAAGTGTTACAGCAACATATGAAGGAAGAAGATTCAGAAGTTTTGGCATCACAAGCTAAAAGGATAGAAGCAGAAGATAAGGGGTGGGGCGAAAGGTTCAAAGCGGCATATGGATTCCGTGAAAAATCGGCTGATTTGGAACAACGCTTTAGAAGTGATCAGGAGAAAGCTGAAAAAGATTATCAAGATAAATTGCTTCGATACGAATTGCAATATGGCAAATCTAAAATTGAAAGTATAGGAATGTATCTTTCTGAATTACAAAAGGGTACAGAATCATCTAGATTGTTAGCCGAATCAATGGCAAAAGAAATTGATGGCAAAATGAAAATTGATTTAGGACCAGCTGGACAATTCACAATTGATACATTCTTACAGAAGCTTCAAAAGGGTGAATTAGATTCTTCAGCTGTAGCCACCGCAAATGCTAATAAATTAAAAGAAGTTTATAAAGTGGATTTATCACAAAGTGGTATTGAATCCATCCAAAAATGGATTGATGGTATTAAAACAAAAGATACTGGTGAAGTAAGAGAATTCCTAAGTAAAAATATGCAAGGTAATACCACAATTGATTTAGGAATCTACGGGAAAATGACAATGGACTCGTGGATTACAGGACTTCAAACAGGGACTTTATCTTTTGATACTGTATTCCAATTCTTTCAACAAAACGTTAAAAACGGAATGAATGTTGACGCTACTCAAGAAGGTCAGAATAACATTCAAACTTTAATTAATGGAATGCAGATTGGGGCATTATCTTTACCACAAGTCGCACAGACTATGGGGCTAGATATTAAAAGTAATGTTCAAGTAGATCTTGGTGAAGCAGGACAATTTAATGTACAGACACTTGTTCAAGGTATGCAAAATGGCTCCATTAACGCTGAACTAGCAGCAAAAGCAATTGCTTTACTAGTTGAAAATGGAGCGAAGTTAGATTTAACACAAGTAGGATTTGATATCAGTCAAACGCAGGCTAATGGTATTTCTGGTAATACAGCTCCTGAGAATGCGGCAACAGGAAAGAAACAAGCCGTAGAGGGTATTATGGGAAGTACTACAGATGGTGGTGGTGGAAGTAAGAGTGGCAGCGAACTAGGGCAAGGGATAATAAGTCGAGATGGTTATATCAGGGGGAGCGCTTTGCAAGTGGTTGCTAGTGCTCATACCGGTTTTAACACAATCAATGGTAACCCAGCAGGTAATCAAGGCGGACAAGGCTTCGGGAGTGGTATTGTAAATCAAAAAGGTTATATCAGAGGAAGTGCTCTAGAAGCCGTTACTTCAGCTCATGCTGGTTTTAATACAGTCAATGGTACTCCACAAGGTCAAAAAGGTGGTAGCCAGTTTGCTCAAGGTATGGAAGATACAAAAGGGCAAGCGAGATCGAGTGGTTCTAATGTAGCGGAAAGTGGTAATTCTGGTCTGAAAAGCGTTAGTTCAGTGAGTCCCGGTGAAGCATTTTCTAGTGGATTTGCTAAAGGTATTTCTAATGGTGAATGGAATGTACAAAATGTAGCATCTAGTTTAGCATGGGGAGCATTCCAAGCGTTAAAGGCTACACTTAATGTGAACTCACCGTCAAAGCTAACTAGAGATCAGGGTGGGAAACCTTTTAGTGAAGGGTTTGCTCTAGGTATTCAAAAAGGATCTTATATGGCTGAACGTGAGAGTCGTACGCTGGGTTCAAGGGCAAATAATGCTTTAGTAAATGAATTAGCGTTAGGTAGCAGTTCAAATAAAATGCTATTTACAGGCGTTCAAATGGCAAGTGGAATTGCAGAAGGGATTAAAACGCAATATTCTGTTGTGCGGGATGCATTGCAAAATACAGTATCTGGAGCTATTGATAGTATTCGGAGTATAAAACCAGAAGAAATATTTAGTTTCCAAGGTGATGACCCACTAACAAAGTATTTTAATGCAATCTTTGTAGATGGAGATTGGCAAAATGATTGGATCACTCATATCCCTGAAAGTATGCGTGATATGGTAAGAGAAATTGGACGTCAAATGGAACGCTTTGAAGGACTTTCAATCCACGATGTTGGTAATCTTTCTAGGTGGAGAGAAGTGTTGTCTGACAATCCGAATGTCATACAATACAGACCTGACAATGATAATCCAGATAAGCAACCATATATAAAACCAGAACCTACTTATATTGAAATTCCGGTCATACTAGAAGGAAGGGAAATAGCGCGTGTGAGCCATCCGTATGTAACTGAATATCAAAATAGAGCACAAGCAAGAAACTCAGTCTTTTAGATTTGGGTTTCTTTTCTTTTGTGTAAAAGGAGGGAGACAATGAGTTCCTTTGAATTTAATGGAGAGAGAAAAAGTTATATTCATATTGAAAGAGGATGGAATCCTCCGACATGGGCGCCTTTAAGGAGGAATTTTCTGAAAACCCCCGGATATCCAGGTGCAAGGTTATTAAGTACAGATACCGAAACCCGTCCTCTTCCTGTACCTGTGGGGATTGTTGTTCCAAATGGTACAAATTTAGAAACATTAAAAGAAGAAATAGCGAAGTGGCTTATTACTGAAAATCCAGCAGAACTGATTTTTGATGTAATGCCTGATAGAACATATATGGCAGTTATAGATGAAGATTTTGATGTTGATAAATTTGTGGATATCGGAAAAGGCACTTTGAAATTTATTTGTCCTATGCCGTATAAGTTAGGAAATGAGCAAACAGTTGATTTTGAAAATGACGGTCGAGGGTTAATTGCCAATGTCAAAAACAAAGGCTCTGTGCATTCAAATCCGATTATTGAAATTGATATTACAAAACCACATACTTTTTTAGATGTATGGTTTGAAGATAAATATTCAAAGGAGCCGGATTATTTCCGTATTGGAATGCCATTAAAAATGGAGCAATTGCCTGTAGAAAGAAACCAACGTCTTATATGGGATGAAATGTCTACAACTGTAGGGTGGAGTAAGGTTAGTTCTATGGAAGACGGTAATCCAGTTGGTGAAATGAAAACAGATCGTTACCAATTCTATTGTTCGGATTATGGATCGGGTAATGGATGGCATGGCGCGGCTGTTAAGAAGAGTATTCCTGGTGGGCCAGTACAAGATTTTATTATGCAAGCCCACGTTACATGTAAAAGTAAAAAGATCAATGAAATGGGACGAGTTGAGATAGCGATACTCGATGAAAACAGCAAAGTTCTTTCAAAAATTGCTATGAATGACCTCTATTGGCAAGCTGAACAAAATTTTGGAACGATGGTAATTGGCTATGATAATAAGCCTGGAAAAACAGGTTTAATTTATGAGAGTGGTGATTATCCAAATACATGGAATCAGTATTATGGTAGGTTGTGGATCGCTAGAACCGGTAATGATTGGGAGGCTTATATTTCAAAATTTCTTCCTGGAACAGAAAAAGATGATTCAGAGCGCTTTGCAAGATGGACTGATAAAGACAATAAACATATGGAAAAAGCAGCTCAAATACAGATTAGTATCATGCAGTGGCAAGATGTTCCGCCAGTAGAAGCGATGACAGTTTCTGATTTGAAATTTTGGAAAGTGAATTTAAATAATCAAAATACACCGCCTTATATAGCCGATGTTGGTGACAAAGTTGTGATTGATACAGAAAACAGTCATGTCAGTATTGAAGGGAAAAATGCTATTAACATAAAAGATATTTTTAGTAATTTTCCTGTTATCAATAAAGGTACTAATAAACTTGAAATCATGCCTTCCGATATAGGAACAGCAAAGGTTAAATATAGGGAGCGATTTAGATGAGAACACCAAGTGGGATACTTCATGTTGTTGATTTCAAAACAGATCAGATTATATCAGTCATTCAATCAAAGGACTATTGGAATGATAAACGCCATTGGGAAATCAAAAACAACATTGATATGTTAGAATTTAAAACTTTTGATGGAACTCCACATGCAGTTACATTACAACAACAGAACTTAGTATTAAAGGAAGTACGTGATGGTCGTATTGTTCCGTATGTTATCAATAATGAAGTAGAAAAAGAATCTAATGATAGAACGATTACTGTACATGCTTCTGGCGCCTGGGTTCAAATAGCCAAAGATGGGTTCATTAAACCACAACGCATAGAGAGCGAAACAGTTAATACGTTTATTGATATTGCTCTTGCGGATTCGAAATGGAAACGTGGAAAAACGGATTATTCTTCATTCCATACGATGACTATTGATGAATTTATAGATCCGCTCACTTTTTTAAAGAAAATCGCTACTTTGTTTGAGTTAGAAATCCAATATCGTGTCGAAGTAGTGGGTTCTCAAATTACTGGCTGGTATGTCGATATGATAAAGAAACGTGGTCAAGAAACAGAAAAAGAAGTAGTGCTAGAAAAAGATTTAGTTGGTGTGAGACGTATTGAGCATTCAAGGGATATTTGCACAGCACTTGTCGGTTTTGTACGAGGTGAAGGTGATAAACCTATCACAATTGAAAAAATCAATAATGGACTTCCTTACATTATTGATAATGATGCGTTCCAACGATGGAATGAGCGTGGAAAGCATAAATTCGGATTCTATACTCCGGAGACAGAACAAGATATAACTCCAGAACGTTTACTGACTCTTATGAAAATTGAACATAAGAAACGTATTAATACATCTGTTTCTTACGAAGTTCAAGCGCAAAGTATTGGACGTATATTTGGACTAGCTCACGAATTGATAAATGAAGGTGATACAATCCGAATTAAAGATACTGGATTTACACCTAAACTGTATTTAGAAGCACGCGCTATCGCTGGTGATGAATCATTTACAGACCCTTCACAAGATCAATATGTATTTGGCGACTATCGTGAAATTACCGATCCAAACGAAGAAATGCGAAAATTATACAATAGAGTACTTGCTTCTTTAGGTAATAAAGCTAATAAAGAACTATTAGAACAACTAGAAAAGTTAGCAGAAGAGGCGAAAGGGACAGCCGAACAAGCTCAAAAAGAGAGTCAGGTAGCAAAAGAATTAGCCGAAAAAGTTCAAGAAAATCTAAAAAATAATACCGTGGAAATTATCGAAGCTGTCAATCCGCCAACAACGAATCTTAAAATTGGTAAGACGATATGGCGAGATATTAGTAACGGTAAACCTGGTGTTTTAAAAGTATGGAACGGGAAAGATTGGGAGCTCCTTATTCCTGATGTGGCATCGGTTAAGAAAGAAACGTTGGAACAGGTAAAAAAAGAGATTAATGCTAGTGCAGAAAAGTTAGATGCTAGGGTTAAAGAAACTGAAACGAAAGCAGATAATCTACAAAAAGACTTCGATGCTGTTAAAGGAGAACAAGAAAGAGTCAGTCAGGTAACTAAGACGCTTGAAGAAAGTGAAAAGGGAACAAAAGAGACAATTAAAAGCTTACAAGGTACTCAAGAAAGTATGAGTCGAACGATTGTTGAAACTTCAAAAGGTGTCGAAGGATTAAATAATACTGTATCTGATATCAAAAAAGATCAAAGTGGGATTACTGATCGCGTAGTAAAAACAGAACAAAACATTAACGGTATTTCCAGTTCCATTGAACAAATCAACAAAACGTCATCCCAAACTATCCAAAAGTTAAATCAAGTGGAACAAGATGCAAATGGAACAAAGCAAACCATTGAACGAATCGAAAAGAATGTAAATAACCTTGATGGTGATGTTATCAACCTTGTAAGAGGAACTAAGACGTTAACAACTAACGAAGAGTTATCTTTAAAAGGTGGGCGCCTTTCTGTCATCAAAGATACGTACAATGGAAATGCTATCGCGCAAACAGATACAGAATGGCAAGGTATCGCCGTTAAACCCAGTGAATTAATTAAGCGAGGGAAAATAAAAATTGGTGACTCAGTAACATTTTCTGTAACAGCTAGAATGATAGGTGGAGAATCTACACAAGTATTCTTTCCTAACGGTGCTGGTAGAACAACAGTTAATGGAGAATGGAAAAGGGTTTCGGTAACAATTCCCGTCGGCTCTGATGCCACTGATCCAAATGTTGTATATAGATTTGAAGCTGAATCAATACCTAAAGGTGCTTTATACCAACAAACTTCACCTATGCTATCGCTAACTAAAAAAGTTTATCCGTGGAGACCTGCACCTGAAGACCAGGCGGACAGTAACGAATTTATCAAAGTTACAACTGAAATTAAAGCAGAAGCTGGGAAAATCTCGACAAAGTTAGAACAGGTTGAGGCTCGTACTGTAGGCGTTGAAAACTGGCTAATCCATACAGGTCCAAACGAAAAGCCGCAAACAATTGGAATGTCTGGAGGCGCACAAGTCAACAAGGCTGGTCAAGCGTTCTCTGAGGATTACATAATCGTAGAATGTACAGATCATACTGACTCTTTCTATCAATTCCATTTAGATAATACTAAAATGGGAGACTTTGAAAAAGCGAAAGATATGACATTCAGTATCGATATGCAAAACGACGTTCCAATTGATCTAATTGTATTCCAATTTATTAATGGAGTGTGGACAGAAAACTTGTACAATAGATTAACTGTCGCTAATTGGTCTAGGAGATCATTTACATTTAAGGTTGATGCACGAGCAACTGGATGGGGATTGCGATTAAGATTTGAAAGAAATGAAAATTCAAAAGGTAAGAAACTTCGTTTCAAGAAAGCTAAACTAGAAAAAGGTTCCGTTCCAACAGACTTCAGCAAGTCAACATATGAGCTAGAGCAAAGTGTGATGGGAATTAAAGAAAGTATTAAAACAGTAGAAAAAACACAAGTTGATTTTAGCGAACGTGTTACTACTGTAGAGAAAACAGCAGACCGTATTAAAGAAAGTGTTACTAGTGTGCAAGAAATACAAACCGCTCAAGGTAAGCAGTTACAAGAGGCCAAATCAGGTTGGGAAACTACTGCAAAAGCTCTGGAAGGAAAAGTAGAAATAAAAGATGTTGAGAATTATGTAGGTGGTTTAGGTACTGTAAACGAGTTACGTGATGCTGATTTTAAGCTAGGGCAAAAATATTGGTTTTGGAATAGTGGTAATGGAGCAACTGGATCTGTTGATACGAATTTAAAATACAAAGGCATGAATACATTTGCAATTACCGTTACTGGCCAGACTCAAGATCGTTGGTGGGGACTTACAAGTCAATTCATTGAGTGTCAGGTTAACGAAGACTTTGTGGCATCAGGCTATTTCAATACCGATGGGAAAACACCTATTGATAGTGTTGGTGCATTTATTGAAATTGAATGGTGGACTGCTGACAAAAAAACTCGCATTAAAACAGCTAGAACGAATATCAAGGTTGTAAATCATACATGGGTTCGTGCTGTATGTACAGATAAAGCACCAGCCAATGCAGCGTTTGTGAGATGGCGTTATTACGTTACAAGAAATGGGCGTTTATGGTGTGCTGCACCTATGTTACAACGTGGCACTATAGCTACAGAATTTTGGCTACATCCAAAAGATCAAACGGATGCTGACAAAATGATAGAGGATATTGCTAATAGAGTAGCAACTAAAGATTACGATAAAAAAGTAACCGAATTAGAAAGAAGTATCGCTACTAATGAAGAAGGCGTTACTATCATTTCCAAAAAACAGGAAAGTTTTATTGATGAGACCTATAATGCCTATGTAAAGAAAACGGAATCTAAGTTACAGGTATTAGATGAAGGAATCCTTGCACAGATTTTAAAGGATGGTATCGTTACTGCCATTAATATGGCTCCTGGAAAAATTACAATTAATGCTGCAAAACTGGACATTAATGCAGATACCATAGTCAAATGGTTAACTACAAAAGGCATTGACACAAATCTTATTAGAATTGATGGTGATAAGATAACCATTGATAAAGATGGTGTAACTGTTAAAATGCTAGATTTCCTATTCCAAGACGAATGGGGCACAAAAACAACTGCGGTATCAAGACGAAACCTAATAGCAGATCCAGACTTTTCTAGTGTTACAAAGAAAAATATCGGACATAACGATTATTATGGATTTGAAGGTGGATATGGTCTTACTTGGAAGTCATGGGGAAATGTCGTAATAGAAAAGAATACACATATATTTGACTACGAGCAAATGGTGAATGCTGCAAGGGTAGATATGTATAACTATCCAGAAGCAATCGTGAATAATGGTATACATCCTGGTAACGAATATACAGCATCCGCACACTTTAGAACTGCCATGATAAATGGCGTGCGAAAGACAGGAAAACCGAGAATACACGTGTGTTGCGTTAAATTCCAAGACAACGTTAGTTACGACATATTGAGTGAACAAAAGATGGACTTCCCTGAGCCGTCTACATTTTACGGAGAAATCAGAAGGTATTCTTTTACTTTCAAAGTCCCGACAAACTATATTCCACAAGAACACGCATTGATTATTAAAGTTTGTTCTGGAAATGCTGACATGAGACAAGGGACAGCGATTTGTGTAAGTGGTGTAACGTTATACAGTGGCAAATATGCATCTATGTATAATTGGGATCGTGCTGCAGCAGAAAGAGCAGATGGTATTCAGCCGTTTAACGCACTTGCTGTAGGTGGTGTGAATAACAATATATCTCCAGCACCAGACGGACAAACGTTTGATATAAGTACTGAAAAAGAAGTTAAAATCTTTAGGAATATACGAGCAATGCAGGGAGTTAACTTAGGTGGCGGTGGATTCCAACAATGGGGGCATATTCGTTTTACAGACGGTAATGCTGGAGCTGGTTTTTATACAAGTACTCCAAGTGGTTGGAAATTTAACGCACTTGGATAGAAAGGAGAAATAAGAATGAATGAGAATCAAATGATGCCACTTCAAGCAGGTGAAGGCTTTCCTTTTGTGGGGAGGCTGGTGGATGCAGAGCGCACAGAGACAGGGATTTTTGTTCAAATACCTGCTGATATGTTAAGTAATGCAGGTCTTCTAAAAGGTGTTAGCAGGGTTGAAGTATGGAGAGAAATGGATGGGACCGTAAAGTTTCGGATTGCTACGCTGTGTGAAATATGTAAACGCGGAGCTCGTTTGTATCCACTAGATATGGGATTTGCGAAAAAGAACATTTGTTTAGAGTGCTATGCATCACTTACAGGTAAATATCCATCTCAAGAACCGCCAACACCAACTAATGAAAATAACATACAAAAAGAGCAGCCATAAGCTGTTTTTTATTTTGTGCAAAATACGACTTTTATAACAAAAGAGGGACAAATAACTGTCTCTCTTTTTTATTTTGAAATGAGGTGGTCAAAGTGGAAGGGTTACAAGAAGTAAGAAGCGATGTTCAAGAAATAAAGCAAGATATTAAGGACATTCGCTTAGAGATTAAAAGTTTAGAAATGCGGACAACAGGTAACGAGAAAGACATTATCAATATCAACAAACAGCTAGATAAAATCAGCGCCAATACTACCTGGATTTTGCGACTTATAGTTGGCGGAATTGTTGGTGGCATTCTCACTTTCTTAATGAAAGGAGGTGGTATGTAATGTTTGAAATTACTGTAATGATTGGAATTGTAGTTGGTCTTTCACAAATTGGAAAAACAATTGGATTACAAACAAAATATGTTCCGTTATTAAATTTAACGCTTGGCATTGTGCTAGGCGTTTTATTTTTGGGCGGAGATATCAAAACAAATGTATTTCAAGGAATCATCATTGGATTATCAGCAAGTGGACTATTTGACCACACAAAAATTATGAAAAAGGATGTTGATGCTAAATGAAAAAGACAATGAAACATATTACCTCGTTACTTATGATTCTAGTACTTGTTGTTTCTTTTGCTACAAGTGCTTTTGCTGATCGAACACTTATTATTCCTGATTTACCGAAACAACCATACCGTTATGGTGTAGGTGCTTATGAGGGCGTTGTAGCACATTCTACAGCAACTCCAGAAGCTCCAGCTATTAACATTCAAAAATATGAGTCTCGAACATGGAGGAATGCATTTGTTCACTATGCAGTCGATTGGGATGAAACAATCCAAATTGCTGATACAAAATACATTGCTTATGGTGGCGGTCCTGCTGCTAATAAACGCTTTGTACATGTAGAGTTATGCGAAACAGCGGACTACACAAAATTCAAACGCAGCTATGACAAATACGTTAAGTTACTAGCTAAAATCTTACGTGACCGTGGGTTATCTGTAGAAAAAGGATTGTGGACACATAGTGATGTAACTCATTACCTTGGCGGTACGGATCATGAAGATCCAATTGCTTACTTAAAGTCTCATGGCGTTTCAGAAGCTCAATTTAGAGCAGATGTACAACGAGTATACAATAATTCTAGTGTGGATGTTTCTGTTCCTGATAAGCCATCTAAACCAGCGGAAGTACCAACATCCGTAACAGATGGGATTGCTTATATTGAAGGTTATAACGTTAATTTACGTAAAGGACCTGGTACAAGCTATTCTAAGATTCGTCAGTTGAACAAACCAGAATCTTATATTGTGTGGGCTGAAAAAGACGGTTGGTTAAATCTTGGTGGAAATCAGTGGATTAAGAACGATCCATCTTATGTGAAGTTTAATAAGAAAAGTACAGTAGATTCTTCTATTGTTGGAAAGCGTGTTGTCTCAAAAGTTAACAATCTACGTTTCTATGATGCTCCATCTTGGCAGGATAAAGATGTGGCTGGTTCTGTAGATGCAGGATTAGGATTTACAATTGATGAGAAAGTAAATGTAAATGGTTCACCGCAATATAAAGTACACAATAGCAAAGAAAAAACATACTATATTACAGCAAGTGAAGCCTATGTGTATGTGAGATAAGGATAAAAGCTACCTTTTGTTAGGGTAGCTTTTGTTATTGTCATTTTTTCTTTAAGTGTATTGACTAGAGGTGAAGGGTAAGAACTTATCTGTCACTTCCACCATCATCACCACCGTCAGAAGGTTTAGGAGAAGGTTTTGGATCTTCTGTACATCCCCAGAAATTTTGGGAGCCTTTATCTATAGTGTAAATTTCGATTTTTTCTAAATTTTTATGTGGAATTTTATTTTCAGAAATTAAAATATCTTTATTGTCTGGCATATGGTTCACCTCCTCAAAAATATAGTCTCATTAATAATAAAATTTTATACAATGACACACACTAATTTACGTGAGCGGAAAATTAAAAAATAGAGACCTTATCGGAGGAATAGTTATGGCATTAGAGTTTAGATTAATGGATATTGCACGTAATAAACAAAATTATGCTGAGCAGCCAAACCGCTTTTATTACAAAGATTTTATAAAATTTGACAAAAGAGTAAAACAGGCATTTACAATGATGAATGGTATTTCACTAAACTCTAGATCGGGAATAAGTTCATTAAATGTGAAAGTACTACCAATGATAGATCCAAACGACCCAACAGTAGTTATAGGGACAATTACAGGTAATACCGCACCAGTCGATACAGAAAGTAAAGAGCCAATTATATTTGATATGCAGTATGTATTAATTGTAGAAGTGGAAGATTAAGCTGTTTCTAATAATGGCTATCAATCAATGTGTTAAATCAGGTGGTTGTGGTATTTCACTGGTCCAGGAAATTGCAAACGCTAGGAATGGGCGTGGAACTAAAGGGAAAGTTGTCTTTGAATCTTCAACTGAATTGGCATATTTACAAGCTGAAGTATTATTGAATGGTGAACTTGATAAATTTTCAACTTGGATGAATGAAAGAAACTGGTGGTACGAGTAGTTGAAATAAAACAAAAGAATAGTTTGATTAACAAAAAAGAGCCGTCCTGTGTGGGCGGCTTATTTTAATTTGCTAATTTAGTATTTCCAGGTATATATTTAAAGGATTTTTCTCTTTCTTCTTCAAATTCATCATCCCAAATAAACTTTACAATAATTAATCGATCACTTAAAGGGTTAGCCCAAATTTTAAATGTAGCTGATAAACCCGCACTAACTTCAGTTGGAACGAAATTATTTTTTTCATTAATCAATTTTAGTCCATCAAATAAGTACTGGGTTGGATATTCATTTCCTGGCTTTTCGTCGCTCTTCTGTATTGTTTCAATATCTCTATCGTTGATAAGGATTCGGAGGTTTTTGGCGTCTGATTGCCCTGTATTACTTATTTTTATTGATTTGATACCTTTTGGAGCACTATTTCCTTTAATTTCTTCCCAAACTATAATCGCTTTCTTTTTATCATCTTGCTCATTTTTAAATTTTTTCTTGTTAATGTTGGTATTTTGCCAATTAAAATATAAAGCCAAGCAAGATAAAATAAAACTAATAATACTAAGAAAACTAGCCCAATTATTTAATATAAAATCCAAAAAAAACATCCTTTCTATAAAAATATTATCATTATGTAACAGTTAAAAACCGACGTTTGTAAGTCGGCTTTTTTTATCTCTATGTAATTAAAATTTCCTTCTAGATAATGCTTTTAATATTGGATTAAAAATCATACTGATTAAGCAAAACCCTCAAAATATTGACCGGACAATCTTTACTGTATCATCCCTTTTTAATTAAATAAATCATACCAATTAATACAATATTTTAAAAGTATATGTTGTATCAGAATTCCAAAAAAGAGCTGAATATGAATTCAGCTCTTTTTTGTTTAATTATTTTTCTCAAATAATACACTTAATAATGCTGTTGGACTATTAGAATCATAAGTGAAAGACACTTTATATTTTTTCGTATAAGCCACAGATTCTACTTTTGGATCCTTTCTATCGATTTTAATACGAATATCCTCTAACATGTCTTTTACTTCTTTGGTTGTGTAAATTTCTAACGATTCAAGTGAGATTAAAAATACATTAGGGTCTTCACCTAAATAAGTTATTTTTTGTATTTCCTTTTGTTTGTCGTCTAAAATAATTCGGAAACTTTTCATATTACCTAATTCAACAGTTCCATCTTTTATATTTTGATGATCAATTAATGAAATAACATGTAACGTTTTATCTTGATATCCTTTTTCTTTTACTATCTTTAAATTTTTAGAGAGTTTTTCTGTATTTTCAGAGCTACCCTTTTCATCTAAAATAGTGTTAAAATTAGTAACAAAACTTATTACTTCAGTTGGGATTTCATTCTTGCTAGTTTGTTTAGATACTGAAGAGTTATTAGAAGAACATGCTGATAAAATAAATATAAATAATGCAGTAGAGATAATTACTGAGATTTTTTTAAACATAATGGTCCTCCTGTTAATATGTAAGATTATCCAATTAAGCATAACAGATACAGGGGGGTAATCCTGTCATATTTTGTCGATATAAAAAAGAGCTGACTAAACACTGCTCTTTTTAGAAAATAGAAGAAATAAAAAAAGTGCTAACAAGTTTGCAAACAAACTTGCTAACACTTATACGAAATAGACATAAAATATCGCTGATATATCACTTGGAAAAAAGTTAATAATTAAGCACTTATAATGAACTACTATTTATTATAAGATAAAACATAAAACTTACTGTATTATTACTTTTTTCAATATTATTTGCAGTAGGAAATGTATTTGCTTTAAAGAAACATCGCAAAATATAATAATGACAAAAAGGAGCTTTATAAATGCAGAAGGATTGGCTGGAGGAATTAATAGCTGCAACTAATACGGATAAACGAAATGAACGTCAAATGCGAATATTAGAGGCGGCTGTTGATATGTTTGGAGAAAAAGGATACGCTTCAACTTCAACAAGTGAAATTGCAAAACGGGCTGGTGTAGCGGAAGGAACAATCTTCCGCTACTATAAGACGAAAAAAGATTTATTACTAGCGGTCGTAATGCCAACTTTAACTAAGTTCGCTGCACCATTTTTCGTACAAACCTTTGCAAAAGAAATATTTAAATCGGAGTATGAATCATACGAAGGACTTTTAAGGGTTGTAATTCATAATAGGTTTAAATTTGCTCAAAAACACTTTCCTATGATAAAAATATTAATTCAAGAGGTGCCATTCCAACCAGAACTGAAAAATGAAATACAGCAATTAGTAGAAACAGAACTGTTTTCACATTTCAAAAAGTTGATTGTGAAATTTCAAGAAGAAGGGGAAATTATTGAGATACCACCATCTTCCGTACTACGTCTTACTTTATCAGCTGTATTAGGTTTATTATTAACACGATTTTTATTATTGCCTGAAGAAAAATGGAATGATGAAGCGGAAATTGAAAATACGATTCAATTTATATTGTATGGATTAACTCCACGAATTTAATCGTTGAAGTGTGAATTACATACATTACTTTTAAGTAAAAATAAATCGCCTTTAAAAAGGCGATTTATTTTCATTATATATTTTTGATAAATAAGTGCTTGTTTACTAAAAACATTCTAAATCAGCGTGTTTCTTTGTCTCTTCTTCTAAGACCTAATAATCCTGCTAGTCCTAATAAACCAAGCCAAGCCCAATTATTATTTTTATCACGATTATCATTTAAATCATTTGTTGTATTTACATTTCGAGTTCTTACATCATTATTAACTCTGTCTAAGTTATTGTCATTTACTCGAGTTGAAATATCAGTGTTATTAACTCTATTCATATTATTTCCATCGTATTCAGCTTGCGTAGATGTACCTAAAAACATAATAGATAGTGTTAAAACACTCAAAATAGATGATAATTTCTTTTTCATAACAATCCCTCCTTTCTTAATCATTAATTTCTCCGAAGCATGTGTGTATTATTCATTTCACAATATCTAAACCCTCATTAATAGGGCGCACATTTATAGAACATAGAGTTGAATGATTGTTAATGTATCATTGGATTTATATTTCTCATAAAAATAACTGAATCAAACTTTGCTTAAAATGTTAATCTTAGTACAATTTATATTATACGGACTAGTAATAAGGAGGTAATAAGATGCGACAATTTGCAAAACCTACAATCGTCGTAAGTAAATGTTTAGAATTTGATGCTTGTCGTTATAATGGAGAGATGATTCCAGATGTAACAATACGAAATTTGCAGCCATTTGTTACATTTATACCTGTTTGTCCAGAAGTCGAGATTGGATTGGGGACTCCTCGTGAAACGATACGAATTGTAGAAGAAAATGGTGAGAATAGACTTGTGCAACCGTCGACACGAGAAGATGTAACTGAAAAAATGGAGCAGTTTTCAAATGACTTTTTACAAACGATACCGGATGTGGATGGTTTTATTTTAAAGAATCGTTCACCAAGTTGTGGTACGCGTGATGTGAAAATTTATTCTGGTTTTGAAAAAGCGCCAGCAAAGGGAAAAGGAGCTGGCTTATTTGGCGGAGCAGTAGTAAAAAAATTTTCGCATCTTCCTATTGAAGAGGAAGGTAGATTGTCGAATTTTATTATTAGAGAGCATTTCTTTACAAGGCTATTTACAATCGCATATTACAAAATGATTAAACACAATAAAAATATGAAAGAACTTGTATCGTTTCAGTCGGATAATAAATATTTATTTATGGCATATAATCAGGTGAAACAAAAGGAATTAGGTCGTATAATTGCAAATCAAAAAAATGAAAAGATTGAAGTGGTATTTGAAAACTATGAGAAGACTTTATATGAATTATTTATGCGTGCGCCCCGTTATACATCGAATGTAAATGTATGCGAGCACATTTTTGGATATTTTAAAACAAAGTTAAAAAAACAAGAAAAAGATCATTTTATAGAACTGTTACAAAAGTATGCAGAAAAGAAAATACCACTTAGTAGTTTACTTACAATTTTAAAATCATGGGCTATTCGATTTGATGAAAAGTATTTATTAAGACAAACATATTTCGAACCATATCCTGAAGCATTAGTAGAAATTTCTGATTCCGGAAAAGGTAGAGATTATTAAACAATAAATTACATAATTCGACACAAAACCTCCTATGTTGTTGTAGAACAATGTAGGAATTTTTTTGTGCATTAGTACAGAATCTGTTTTAAAATTAAGTTATGACAGAATTATAGCAATTGTCTAACTAATATTCTTGTCTTTTAAGTTGTTATGTTTGTAGTAGAAACTCGCACGCTGTCGAAACTCAATATTCGATAAGGGGTGTGTAGCGGAATGGAATTTACTCTAACTCGCGAAAAACAAATGATTAAAGAAATGGTACGTGACTTTGCTGAAAAGGAAATCGCACCGAAAGCTGTATATTATGACAAAACTGCAGAGTTTCCATATGAAACATTTCAAAAAATGGGCGAACTAGGATTACTAGGCATCCCATTCCCAGAAGAGTATGGAGGTTCAGGTGGCGATACGGTATCGTATGCGTTAGCAGTTGAAGAAATTGGTCGCGCTTGTGGTGGCACTGGTTTAAGCTATGCTGCAACAATTTCATTAGGTGCTTCTCCAATTTATTATTTCGGTACAGAAGAACAAAAACAAAAGTATTTAGTTCCAATGGCGTCAGGTAAAACATTAGGTGCCTTCGGATTAACGGAGCCGAATGCTGGATCTGATGCAGGTGGTACTCAAACGAAAGCGGTATTAGATGGCGATGAGTATGTAATCAGTGGTGAGAAGTGTTGGATTACAAACGCAGAGTATGCAAATACAATTATTGTAACCGCTGTCAATGGCGTTGAAGAGAATGGTAGAAAACGTATTTCTGCATTTATCGTGCCTACTACGAGTGAAGGATTAACGATTTCAAGTCCATACGATAAGATGGGTGTTCGTGCTTCTAATACTTGTGAAATCGTACTTGATGGTGTGCGTGTACCGAAAGAAAATATTCTTGGTGATGTAAATAAAGGTTTTAAACAATTTTTATATACACTTGATGGAGGGCGTATTTCAATCGCAGCATTGGCAGTTGGTATTGCGCAATCAGCCTTTGAACGTGCATTGCAATATGCGAAAGAACGTCAACAATTTGGAAAGTCAATCTCTAATTTCCAAGCGATTCAATTTAAATTAGCTGATATGGCGACTGAAGTAGAGCTAGCACGCAATTTAGTACATAAAGCAGCTTGGTTAAAAGATAACGATAAACCTTTCGGCAAAGAAGCGGCAATGGCAAAACTATTTGCATCGGAAGCAGCAAGCCGTATTGCGAATCAAGCAGTACAGATTCATGGTGGATATGGTTATATGCGTGAATATGAAGTTGAACGACATATTCGTGATGCGAAACTATTAGAAATTGGTGAAGGAACTTCTGAAATTCAACGTCTCGTAATTGCTAGACATTTAGGATGTAGATAAAAGGGAGGAATCACTATGTTTCAAAAAATATTAATTGCGAATCGCGGGGAAATTGCTGTTCGTATTATGAAAACTTGTCAAAAACTTGGCATACGCACTGTTGCTATTTATTCTGAAGCAGATGAAAATGCCCTTCATGTGAAGATGGCAAATGAAGCTTACTTAGTAGGTGGACCGCGTGTTCAAGAAAGTTATTTAAACCTTGAAAAAATTATTGAAATAGCTAAGAAGACAAATGCAGAAGCGATTCATCCAGGTTATGGTTTATTATCAGAGAATCCGTCTTTTCCGGTTCGTTGCAAAGAAGAAGGAATCGTATTTATCGGTCCTTCAGAAGAAATCATTACGAAGATGGGAAGTAAAATCGAATCACGTATCGCAATGCAAGCAGCAGATGTCCCAGTAGTCCCAGGTATTACTACAAATATTGAAACTGCTGAAGAAGCAATTGAAATTGCAAAACAAATTGGTTATCCATTAATGCTTAAGGCATCCGCAGGCGGCGGAGGCATTGGTATGCAGTTGATGGAAACTGAGCAAACGCTCACCAAAGCGTTTGAAAGTAATAAAACAAGAGCGCAAAACTTTTTTGGTAACGGAGAAATGTATTTAGAGCGATATATAGCAGACGCGCATCATATTGAAATTCAGCTTTTAGCAGATACACATGGTAACACAGTGTATTTATGGGAGCGTGAATGTTCGGTGCAGCGCCGAAATCAAAAAGTAATCGAAGAAGCACCTTCACCATTTTTAGATGAAGGTACACGAAAGGCAATGGGAGAAGTTGCTGTACAAGCTGCCAAAGCACTTGGCTATACAAATGCAGGTACAGTTGAGTTTCTTGTAGATGATCAGAAGAACTTCTATTTCTTAGAGATGAATACGAGATTACAAGTAGAGCATCCAGTGACAGAAGAAATTACGGGATTAGACCTTGTAGAACAGCAACTTCTTATCGCAAGTGGAGAGAAACTATCATTTACTCAGGATGATGTAAAACGTAGTGGTCATGCCATTGAAGCTCGTATTTATGCAGAAGATCCGAAAACATTCTTCCCATCACCTGGGAAAATTACAAATTTAACATTACCGTCAAATGTACGGATCGATCACTTCTTAGAAAATCATGTAACGATTACACCTTTCTATGATCCAATGATTGCGAAAGTCATTGCACATGGCGAGACTCGTGAAGAAGCAATTTCGAAATTACATGATGCTCTAGAAGAATTAAAAGTAGAAGGTATTAAAACGAACACGCCAATGCTACTGCAAGTTTTGGAAGACGAAGTGTTCAAAGAGGGTATTTATACAACGGGTTTTGTAACGAAACAACTCGTTAAAAAATAAGATTTAACAATATTAAGGGGGAAAAAATGATGACGAAAGTATACGCATCGATGGCAGGAAACGTTTGGAAGATTGTTGTAGGAGTAGGAGATACAGTAGAGGAAGAGCAGGATGTCGTCATTTTGGAATCTATGAAAATGGAAATTCCAATCATTTCAGAAGAAGCCGGCACAGTTATGAAAATTAATGTGCAAGAAGGCGATTTTGTAAATGAAGGAGATGTATTATTAGAAATTGAATAGGGAGATATAGGGGGAAGCGAATTGAAACTACCTAATTTTGCTGTCATTAAAGAAGTCGGGCCACGTGATGGCTTACAAAATGAAAAAAAGATTGTTGGCACAAAAGATAAAGTAAAATGGATTCAACTACTTACAGAAGCAGGATTGTCGTATGTTGAAGTTTCCTCATTCGTTCACCCAAAATGGGTCCCTGCATTAGCAGATGCAAATGATGTATTTTCTGAGCTGAAAAGGGATCCAAATGTTACATATGCTGCGCTTGTTCCGAATCAAAATGGTTTGGAACGAGCTTTTTTGCAAAATGTAGATGAGGTGAATGTTTTTTTATCAGCAAGTGAATCTCATAATAAAAGTAATATTAATAAATCGATTAAAGAAGCATTAGTTGTAATTGAAGATATAACAAAACAGGCATTATTCGAAGGGAAAAAGGTAAGAGGCTATGTTTCTACTGTATTTGGATGTCCTTATGAAGGGGATATAAGTGCTACAGCAGTTGACGAATTATGTAATCAACTATTTTCATACGGCATTTATGAAGTTTCTCTTGGGGATACAATCGGTGTAGCGAATCCATTACAAGTAGAACAAGTATTAGAACACCTATTAAAGAAGTATGATGCTTCGCAGTTTGCAATGCATTTTCATAATACGTATGGAATGGCTCTAGCGAATGTAGTTAAATCATTAGAATACGGTATTACAACGTTTGATAGTTCTTGTGGTGGACTTGGGGGCTGCCCTTATGCACCAGGAGCATCAGGTAATGTTGCTACTGATGACCTAGTACATATGCTCCATAAATTAGGAGTCCAAACGAATATAGACGAAGAAAAGTTATTGAGAGCTAGTCAATTTATTCAAAGTAAGTTAAATATCCAATTACCGAGTCATGTGTATAGAGCGCTTCAACATAAAACGATAAGTAGGTGAGTAGATGCTACAATTACAAAACATTTCCGTTGATTACGTAACACCTCACGTAGTAAAGATTTCGTTAAATCGTGCGAGACAAGCAAACTCATTATCTTTGGCATTATTAGATGAATTACAAACTATATTAACTCAAATAAGTGAAGATTCAAGCGCACGTGTAGTTATTTTGACTGGTGCTGGTGAAAAAGCATTTTGTGCTGGTGCAGATTTAAAAGAGCGTGCCGATATGAATGAAGAACAAGTTCGTCATGCTGTTAGTATGATTCGCACTACTATGGAGATGGTTGAACAATTACCACAGCCAGTTATTGCTGCTATAAATGGAATCGCACTTGGTGGTGGTACGGAATTAAGTTTAGCTTGTGATTTTAGAATTGCTGCTGAATCTGCAAGTCTTGGTCTTACTGAAACGACACTTGCAATTATACCAGGAGCAGGTGGTACACAGCGCTTACCAAGATTAATTGGAGTTGGTAGAGCGAAAGAATTAATTTATACAGGTAGACGTATTTCAGCGCAAGAAGCAAAAGAATATGGTTTAGTAGAATTTGTTGTACCAGCTAATTTACTTGAAGAGAAAGCGATTGAAATAGCAGAGAAAATTGCTAGTAATGGACCTATTGCTGTTCGATTAGCAAAAGAGGCAATTTCAAATGGTATTCAAGTTGATTTACATACCGGATTACAAATGGAAAAACAAGCGTATGAAGGTGTAATCCATACGAAAGATCGAATAGAAGGATTACAGGCATTCAAAGAAAAACGTAAACCGATGTATAAGGGGGAGTAAATATGTTAGACCAAAAACAACAATCTAATTCATTTGAAGAACGTGTTGAAACGATTAAACAAGGCGGGGCACCGAAATATCATGAACAAAATAAAGCAAAAGGAAAATTATTTGTTCGAGATCGTTTAGCGCTTCTATTTGATAATGGCGAATATGTAGAAGATGCATTATTTGCTAACTGTGAACAAACAGGCTTACCTGCGGACGGCGTTGTAACTGCAACGGGTAAAATACATGGTCGTACTGCGTGTGTAATGGCTAATGATTCTACTGTAAAAGCTGGATCATGGGGATCACGCACAGTTGAAAAGATTTTACGTATTCAAGAAACAGCTGAAAAATTACGTGTTCCGTTATTTTATTTAGTCGACTCTGCTGGAGCGCGTATTACAGATCAAGTAGAAATGTTCCCAGGGCGCCGCGGTGCAGGAAGAATCTTCTATAATCAAGTGAAATTATCAGGTAAAGTTCCTCAAGTATGTTTATTATTTGGACCTTCTGCTGCTGGTGGTGCATATATTCCAGCCTTTTGTGACGTTGTAATGATGGTAGAAGGAAATGCATCTATGTATTTAGGATCTCCTCGTATGGCTGAGATGGTTATCGGTGAGAAGGTAACTTTAGAAGAGATGGGCGGAGCTCGTATGCATTGCTCTGTATCAGGATGCGGAGATGTTTTATGTAAGACAGAAGAAGATGCGATTACACAAGCAAGACAATACATTTCATATTTTCCAAACAACTACTTAGAAAAGACTCCATTGGTTACACCTCAAGAACCGAAACAATTCGATAAAACGTTAGAACAAATCATTCCAGAAAATCAAAATGCTCCTTTCAATATGAAAGATCTCATTAATAGAGTTATTGATGAAGGTTCATTCTATGAAGTAAAAAAATTATTTGCTCAAGAGCTAATTACAGGCTTAGCACGTATTGATGGTAAGCCAGTTGGTATTATTGCAAATCAGCCGCGTATGAAGGGCGGTGTATTATTTCACGATTCAGCTGATAAAGCTGCTAAGTTTATTAATTTATGCGATGCATATCATATTCCATTATTATTCCTTGCGGATGTACCAGGATTTATGATTGGTACAAAAGTAGAGCGTGCTGGTATTATTCGTCACGGTGCAAAAATGATTTCTGCAATGAGTGAAGCAACTGTACCGAAGATTTCTATCGTTGTTCGTAAAGCATATGGCGCTGGTTTATATGCGATGGCAGGTCCAGCATTTGAACCAGATTGCTGCCTGGCATTACCGACAGCCTCTATTGCGGTAATGGGTCCAGAAGCTGCGGTTAATGCTGTATATGCAAATAAAATTGCAGCTTTACCAGAAGAAGAGCGCGCTAGCTTCATTGCTGAAAAACGTGAAGAGTATAAGAAAGATATTGATATATACCACTTAGCATCAGAGATGGTGATTGATGGTATTGTTCATCCAAACAATTTACGTGAAGAGTTAAAAGGACGTTTCGAAATGTATATGAGTAAATATCAATTATTCACGGATCGTAAACATCCTGTATATCCAGTTTAAAAGCCCTAATTAGGGCTTTCTTGCTCAAAAAGTTAAGGAGGGGAAAACATTGAAACAAGCAGTTTGGTTTCCAACAGAAGAGTATAAGGAAAAAACACGTTTATATGGTTGGATGAAATCATTGGGATATGAAGACTATGAAACTTTTTATAATAAATCTATTGAGGAAACAGCTTGGTTTTGGGGAGAGGCAGAAAAAGCAGTAGGCTATCAATGGATGAAACCTTATACAGAAGTGTTAGATTTAGAAAATGGTACACCGTTTGCACAGTGGTATAATGGCGGAACATGTAACGTTGTAGAATCAGCTTTATCCCGCTGGCTTGCGGATGAAGAAACGAGAATACAGCCAGCACTTCAGTACGAAGGGGAAAATGGAACTTCAAAATCATTTACATATGAAGAGCTTGATAACTGGGTAAGCCGTGTTGCAAATGGTTTGAAACACGCGGGTATTGAGAAAGGTGACCGTGTAACAATTTATATGCCGATGATTCCAGAAACAGTTGTTGCGATGCTAGCTGTAATGAAAATCGGTGCAATTATTTCACCAATATTCTCAGGCTTTGCGTCTGATGCAGTCATGACACGTGTGCAAGCGGCAGGTTCAAAAATGATTATTACCGCAGATGGATTTTCACGCCGAGGAAAAATTGTTTCTTTAAAAGATGAAGTAGATAAAGCTTGTGAACATTGCCCAACTGTTGAAAAAGTGGTAATCGTTCGTCATGCAGGAAATGATTTTACACCACATAACTATGACTTTTCGTGGAGTACGCTAGAAAAAGAAAAACCATTCATACATGCCGAAGAAATGCAAAGTGATGATCCATTAATGCTCATTTATACATCAGGAACGACTGGTAAGCCGAAAGGAACAGTACACACGCATGCAGGATTTCCTTTGAAAGCAGCTTTTGATGCAGGATTTGGAATGAATATTAAACAAGGTGATCGTGTATTATGGGTAACTGATATGGGCTGGATGATGGGGCCGTTTCTATTATTCGGTTCACTCATTAATGGAGCAACGATGGTTATGTACGAAGGTGTTCCAGACTTCCCAGAAGCAGACCGGTTATGGGAGACAGTTGATAAATATGAAATTACTCATCTAGGTATTTCGCCAACGTTAATCCGAGCATTAATGGCAAAAGGTGATGAGTATGTCAATAAACATTCTTTAAAGAGTTTGGAAGTATTCGCATCAACAGGAGAACCTTGGAATCCTGATCCATGGATGTGGCTGTTTGAAACAGTTGGAAAAGGAAATGTTCCAATCTGTAACTACTCAGGTGGAACTGAAATCTCAGGTGGGATTTTCGGTAATGTTCTTATTAAGCCAATCGCACCGATTAGTTTTAACGCATCTTTACCAGGAATGGCAGCTGTCGTACTGGATGATCAAGGTAAACCAATTCGAGATGAAGTCGGAGAATTATGCTTAGAAAAACCTTGGGTAGGTATGACGAAAAGCTTCTGGGAAGATGATGAACGTTACGTGAACACATATTGGTCGCGTTTTGAAAATAAATGGGTCCACGGTGACTGGGTCATTTACGATGGTGAACAATATATCATCACAGGGCGTTCAGACGATACGTTAAATATTGCAGGTAAACGTATTGGACCTGCTGAATATGAATCTATTCTTGTGAAACATAACGATGTAATCGAAGCTGCTGCAATTGGTGTACCTGACGAAGTGAAAGGTGAAGTTTGTCATTGCTTTGCTGTATTACGAGAAGGGGTAATATTTACAGAAGATTTAAAGAAAGAATTAATGAGTTTAGTAAACTCACATATTGGAAAAGCATTGTGTCCTAAAGACATCCACGTTGTAGAAGATTTACCGAAAACACGTAATTCTAAAGTAATGCGCCGTGTTATTAAAGCAGCTTATTTAGGAAAAGAATTAGGTGATTTGTCGTCACTTGTAAATCCTGAAGTAGTACCGTTTATTCAAGGGTTACAGTCTAGTAAATTATAAAATTAGAAAGGAGCTCTATATAAACAGAGCTCCTTTTTTATGTTAATAAAAAGAAAAGAAGTGAATTTGATGAAGAAGAAAAATTCTACTATTAGTGTTAAGTATGTTTTTTGTTTTAATCAAAATACGATATTATGGAATGTCTATTCAATGGAGAAATACTAATTTACAACAACAAGGTGATGACAAAGCGCGACTGCTTATATGCCGGTTTAAACCTTTACGTATTAATATATAAAAAGCTGACTATACTCAGTCAGCTTTTTATATATTACATCCTAGTATTTATCTCGCTATTTGCCGGGCAGTAATACCCCCACCTCAAAATTCAGCGAAAGCAAGGAAGTAGGTGAGGGATCAACTTTCCGGAAAAGCCTGATTGATTCCAAAAGACATATTTTTTTCTTTACGTTGACATTAAAAATATTACCAATTTTTTCTTTTACAATGGCAACAAATAAAGAAACATTTACAACGACACTTATTTCGTTTAGAACTCCAATCATCATCACGATGACACTTTTCTTTAGATTTCCACCAATCATCATTACAATGTTTTTCCTTAGAACTCCAATCATCATCACAATGATGCTTTTCTTTAGATTTCCACCAATCATCACAACAATGCTTTTTCTGAGAACTCCAGCAATCATTTTTCCAGGACATTTATTTCTACCTCCTTTCAAAAGTGTTCATATTATTCTATGTTTTAATAAAAAAATGGCTTGTTTATTAACCTACTATTTTATCTTTATATGATAGAGTGTCTTCTACTCGATATAGAATTCATACAAACTATGCTAATTTTTAAGAGAAAGTGGAGAGAACTACTACTAGTTATGGTATTTTTCAATAAACATTTATTGAAGAAAATGTTCTGATTACAAATAATATCTTATTTTCGAGTACGCTTTTTAAATGTATATTTCACAATGAAAAATGGGAAATCCACAAATAAAGTCTATGTATATGTGAGTTAATGGGAAAATCTAGTGTGTTTTTAAGGGGCGTCTTATTAAAAGAAAAAGATTTGTTTTAGAAAGTGGTGTCTAAACATTAAATGGAGTAGGACTAAATTCACGGCCGCTCATTAAACAAGATTTTAATTAGGAGAAGTCTGTTTTTATAATGAATAATGAAAAGAAGGTTTGGTACAATTGTTTGTTTTTTTCTTTTTATGTGTTTGCCTCGTACCCTTTTAAGCTAGTGGACATAATTTACTAATAGAAAGGATTAGGGGGTGAGGTATTGGGTTCTCGATTTAATAATTGTAAAAAGAAGTGTACATGTAAACAAGATGATTGTTGGGAAGTATTCGAAGAGTGTAAAAAAGAACAGCATGAGAAATGTGATAATTCTTGTGTACAAGGAATTAGAGATGAACTTAAGAAATTAATTAATCGAACAGTTCAAATTAATACAGAGGGACGTACTTATGTAGGTACTGTTTCGTCTGTAAGTTGTGATGTAGTTAGGCTTGCGGCTATTCCTGGATCGGTTGGAGTAATTATTTCCATTTGTAAAATTGAAGCAATTTTCCCACCTGTTACAACGGTTACTGCTGACTTTGATTTTAATGGTATTGATGTAGCAAACAAAGCATAATTATGCTGCTTTTTTGTAAAGCCATTCACATGAATGGCTTTATTTTAATTTCATATAAAAGGAGAATATATTCTTTATATAGAAATAAGTTTGAGGTTATAAAGCATGATGTATGAAAGGAGCAAGGAAGTGATTAAACTAGAAAGCTTTAAGAAATCTGATTTTAAACAATTAATAAATTGGATTAACTCCGAAGAATTTCTAATACAATGGTCAGGAAATGCATTCACATTCCCTTTAGACGAACAGCAATTAGAGAAGTATATAGAAAGTGCAAATACACTCGCTTTCAAAGTGGTAGATGAAGTGACTTCAGACGTTATTGGTCATATTTCGCTTGGGCAAATAGATAATATTAATAAGTCCGCTAGAATTGGAAAAGTATTAGTTGGTAATACGAAGATGAGAGGACGTTCTATAGGAAAACATATGATGAAAGCAGTACTTCATATTGCTTTTGACGAATTAAAACTACATAGGGTAACTCTTGGTGTGTACGATTTTAATACATCGGCCATTTTCTGTTACGAAAAAATAGGGTTTGTAAAAGAAGGCTTATTAAGAGAGTCAAAAAGAGTAGGAGAAACGTATTGGAATTTATGGGAAATGAGTATGTTAGAATATGAATGGAAGAAGTAACAACAATAGTAATTTATAATTATATTATGTTAACAAAAGGGGCTTGGTGGGTATAGTGGATAATAAAACAAAAATAATTTCAATTGCAGCTGTTTCAGGGGGAGAGCTAGTATATTAAAACTGACAAAGAAACCATTTTTGAAAAGGCCCACCTGCATTGTTTCTGAGGAATAAGAGGGTGAGCCCTAATTAAACGAAACTGAATGAATCTGTAAAAATTGTAACTAAAGTATGCATCAACAAGGTATTGAAAGGGATGAATAGTAAACTTTACAGATTATTCCATATGTAACAAAACTGGTTAGCTTCTGATTTAAGCGCTACTAAATGATTATTATTAATAGAGTTATTCGTATACATTCTGTTCTTTTGGATGTTAAGTACCGTATAATTCACATCGTTTCGTTCATTTGAAAATGTTGATTCATTTAATAGTGTAAGTGTCGAGTTAATGTTGTATTTATCAATTCGCTCTTTTTTTCCTTTGAAAAACAGTTTGATAAGATGTGGCTCATTATTAATGAATAAGCCAAGTTCAGGTGATGAACGGACGATTAAATCATCTGATTTCCAATGTGATTTACCTGGATCAAACCAGGAGATGTCTTTATTTTTAATGAATTTTTTGTATTGCTTTATAACATCAATGTAGTTTTGTTTTTTTTTCTGATCAACCGTTTGTACTAATGTTTCGAAACATTCAAAAGGTAGTTTGTTTTGATGAAATTTAATAACAGTTTCTCGTAATTGTTTCCAGTAATCAAAAGCTGGTTGATATTCAGGTTGGGATTTTAGATTTTTTATAAAGTTTGTTTTAGCTGTACTACCTTTCAGTGTGAAGTCTAAAAATTGTGTAAGCCCTACTTTAATTTCTGTCATATTACATCACCCTTCCAAACATTATTCATTTAATAATAGACGAAATACCCTACATTTTTAAAGAAATGAGCTAGATGCTAGAAAACCTAATGTCCATGCACAATAGATACGGGAAAGCCAATCCGTAAGTATAAATGATGGACCATCCAATTGAAGATAAATTAGATAATGGTTACCAGGTGATAGGTTATTAATATAATCGGATAGTGAGGCGAGTTTAAAAGATAAGAATATAGATTATTTAGCTTGGATTTGAGAAAAAAGTGCATGGGAATAAAGAGGGATATAGGGAAATGGGCTCTCATCAAAAAATATAAGTTGGTATCAGTATACCGTAGAGAATGAGTGTATAGAACATACAAGTAAAAGTATTGGCTAGCACACTTAAAATAAGCCGTATAAAAAGTTAATCATCGTGTGCTTTGATTATATAATGTCGGCGAAATAAATAGTGTGAAGGACAGCGATCTTAACAAGTGTTTCATGTAACGTTCATGTACTTTAATTTTTTATAATTAATCAAATTTGAATTTTGTTTGTTGTTAAGAAAAGGTGAGAAGAAAATAAAAAAAGAGGGCTAATGCCCTCTTTTTTTATTAATTTGGTAATTAATCACAGATTGGTATCCCAAGCACTCTTAGAGCTAATGCTACTTGAAGGGAAATCTCTAATCTAGCAATTTCAATACCAGCTACTGAAAGAACTAAAAAAGGTTGTCCGTTTACAAATACAACGCAACTATCCATAGTTAAGCCTCCTTTCTAGTAATCTACTATAGTATATGAATAGAACTTTAATATGTAATAGTTAAATTGTTGGATTTAATAGAATTAATAGATTAACCCATTTAAACTAAACAAACGAACACAACGAACGGAAACAGAGATGGGTGTATGCCTCGAAAAACATAGGTTTTAAGACATGGGATATGAAATTCATCATATTGGTCAGCTGTCTATATGGGCGAGGCAGTTAAACTTGCAACCAGTTTCAGCAAATTTAATTGGAAGAGGATGATAGAATTAAAAACCGACTTGCATCTCAAACGCAAGTCGGTTTTTATATATAAGAAGATTTCTTAATTGAAATCCTCGGATTTTTTCTGACGTATATGTAAAAACATTAAGGTGGTAATGATTAAAAAAATCATTATAGTTTGTATAATTAAATTTTTAAACTGAAGCAATATTATCCACGATGTAAGGGTGTCTTTAAAAGCTTGGAGTGCAGAGTACGAGGAAGGATCAAAACCATACTGTAGCAACTTTTTTGTTTCAATAAATGAAATGTTTTCTTCATCTGCATCTAATATTACTGAAATTAGTCTAGTATCTTCAAGTTTTGCTGTACTGACAAAACTATAATTACCATTAGTTGAAAAACTAGTTTGTAAGCCATCAACACCTTGAAGTTTAATGTTTTCATTAAGGGAATATATCATTTTATTCGTATTGAAAACCTGGGAATCTTTGAAGGAAAATTGGTAAGAGGTTAGTTTCGTAATATTCAATACATCTGGAAAATCTTTTATTAATCGTGCTGCTAATTTAGCTACGTCTATTGCTGTTGTAGTTGATTGTTTATTTGTATCATTATTAATTCCAGTAGAGTTTAGAAATGGAGATGGTTGTAATAACTTTAGTTCTTTTGCTTTTTTATTCATTAATACTGTAAAGTTATCTTCATTTCCAGCAATGTGTTCTGCAAGAGCGAGTGCAGAACGATTATTCCCTGCCAGTAGCAATGCATGAAGTAAATCACGAACCGTTGTTTTATCATTCGATGTTACTTGTATAGGGCTTGTTTCTACTTGGAAAACTTCGTTACTTATTTGTACGAAGTCATCTAACTGTATTTTTCTATCATTTAGTTGCTCCAATACGATATATTCTGTCATTAATTTAGATAAAGCAGCTGATTGTACTGGAGTTTCTTCATTTTTTTTATAAACAATTTCACCTGAATTAGCATTTATTAAGATAGCTGATTTAGCTTGAATAATCGGACCATTTACATAAAGGTAAAAATATAAAACGATAAGTGCAGTAATGAAAAAAGATAATAATAAAATAGCGAATTTTTTTAAGAATTGCATAAGCGATCCTCCTATTATGACATCAATAATAGTATTGTAAAAAAGAATGCTTAATTAGGAAGAAAGAAAAGGTAAAGAATTTCTAAAGAATTATAAAGGATTATTAATTTTTTGTAATTAATGGAAAAAGTTCAATTTCTTATATGATAAGAAATTGAACTTTTTATTTGTGATATTAACCTTTGTAGGGGAGTAGTTTTACAGTGAAAGTTGTTTTTTCGTCATCACTATATACTTCAATTGTTCCTTTATGCAATTCGACTATACTTTTTGCAATTGCTAATCCAAGTCCAGATCCACCAGTGTTTGTAGAGCGCGATTTTTCAACGCGATAAAAACGTTCAAAAATATGAGGTAAATCCGTACTAGGAATAGGTTGTCCGTAATTTGTTATATCAATTGTAATCATATTATTGCTTTCATAAGCAGTAAGGTCAATATAGCGACCTTCGCTTCCATAAGCGATAGCGTTTATAATAAGATTTTCAAACACACGCACTAATTTGTCACCATCAGCTAATACCATGAGCTTTTGAGATGGGAAAGAAGGTCTACATTCTATATTAGCTTCTTGAACCTGTATTCGGAATTGAACAGTTAATTGTCCAAGTAACTCTACAATATCAATGGGGACAGAATACAAGCTTAACTCTTTATTTTGAACACGTGTATATTCGAACAAGTCATTCATTAATGCATTAAGACGAGTTACTTTATCATAAATGACTTGAATATAGTATCGCAATTCCACTTCATCTCTATAATTATCATGATGAATTAAATTTACGTATCCAACTATAGAAGTAAGGGGAGTACGTAAATCATGTGATACATTTGTAATAAGTTCACTCTTTGCTTGTTCCGCTTGTCTTTCTTCATCAATTGAGACTTTTAATTGTTCAACAATTTCATTGACCCCGATTGCTAACTCTTCCAAATAATTATGATTTACAACAGAAACTTTATGATTGAAGTTTCCATTTGCAATGTAACGAATTTCTTCTATCATTTTTTTTATACAAGTTTCATAGTAAAGTTTTCTCTCGTGACGATAAAAAATGTAAAGATAGGATGAAAAAATAGAAAATAAAAACAAATAAGAAACAATCATCATCCATAAAGATTCTTTAACCCCTTTATACTTTTCATAACCAAAAATTCGAATGAATTCTTTACCGAGCTCGGTTAGAGTAAGTGAACTTTCAATTACACTCGTAACGAGGCGATAAATAATTAATTCAGTAATAGGAGTGAGTGTGATAGCTAGTAAGAGCCAAAAAATAAGTTTCCATTTAGGGATATCTTTTAATATATCAAATGCTTCATTTCTCAATTTTATAGCCAACTCCCCAAACAGTGTGAATAAATTTTTCTCCATTCATTACCGTTTCAAGTTTATCCCGTAAGTTGCTAATATGGACCATTACCGTCTTATTTGAACCATAACCATCTTCATTCCAAACGCGTTCGAAAATTTCTTCTGAACTAAATACTCTTCCTGTATTACTCGCAAGTAAATATAAAATATCGAATTCAATAGAGGTTAGTTTAATATACTCTCCATTTACTTTAACAGTATGATTATGTTTGTGTATTTCAACAGAGCGAATACGAATAATACCATCTTCATTCTTTTGCGAAGTAGCATTTTGGAAAGATGATCTTCGTAATAAAGCTTTCACTCTAGCTACTAATTCTAATGGATTGAATGGTTTGATCATATAATCATCGGCACCTGTCATAAGACCTAATATTTTATCCATATCTTCTGCTTTTGCACTAAGCATTAGAATTGGTACAGTATTATTTTCACGTACTTCCTGACAAACTTCTAATCCGTTTCGTTTTGGCATCATAATATCCAAAATCATAAGGTCAACTTCATATGTAGAAACCTTCTGCAATGCTTCATCGCCATCATAAGCTTTATAAATGTTATAGCCTTCATTTCGCAAATAAACAGCAAGTAATTCAACAATTTCTTTATCATCATCAATAATTAATATGTTTTTATTCATTTTGTAGTTCCTTTCCTTACAAATCATCAACATTACTATAATATCAAACATTTATGTACTTGTAGCAATGATTCTGTATAAAATTTCATGTAACGTATTAAAAAGGAGTAAAAAGATTAATAACGAATATAAAATAACAAAGATATTTAAATTCTGCATTATACTGAAAGTTAGTTATAAGGGGGATTTTCTATGTTATATAATGATATATATTCATTTGCTCCAACTGGAAAAATAGACAATGATATTAAAGATTTTCTACTAAAATATAATAAAGAGTTTACATATAAACATTCAATTCGTGTGGCAAATGAGGCAAAAAAGATTGCAGAAAAGTTTCACGTAGATAAAGAAAAAGCAGCAATTGCAGGATATTTACATGATATTAGTGGCATTTTTCCGAATGAGGAGCGGATTGCAGTTGCTGAAGAATTTGGGGTAGAAATAGAGGGAGCAGAAAGAAAGTTTCCTATGATTATTCATCAAAAACTATCGAGAGTAATCGCAAAAGAAATATTTAAAGTAGAAGATGAAGACGTATTAGATGCAATTTGTTGTCATACTACACTGCGTAAACACCCAACAAAGATGGATTTAGTTTTATTTGTTGCAGATAAAATAGAATGGGATCAAAAGGGGACACCACCATATTTAATAGAAATAAAAAAAGGATTGGAAAAATCTTTGGAAAAAGCTGCTTTTGTATATATTTCATATTTGTGGGAAAGGAAAGATACATTGAAAGTTATACATCCGTGGCTAGAAGAAGCATATTGGTATTTAAAAAGAATTGTACAGTAGAAGGGACAAGGAAATGCAATTAAAAGAATATATGAATCAAACATTTCCAGGAGTTACATTAGTACCGTACTTATATTCTCAGTGGGGAAATCATTTGTATTTTGATTTTGGAAAAGATAAATATCAAATTGTAGAAGGAACCGACGATTTAAATATGGAATACTTTTCTCAGCTATATACATATAATAAATTCTTATTTGAAGACATATTTTCAAAAGAAGATGTAGTGTTTGTAGTGACAAATGTTTATAGATTTAAAAAGGAAAACACAAAAACTCCACAGAAAATAAATGTATACAATAAATATATTAAGAAAAGAGATTTAAGATTTCATATAAGACAAGAAACGTTACCGTTTCTATTTGAAGATGAAGAGGCAGATTTATCCCGCTATTTGCCGGGCAGTAAGACCCCCACCTCAAAATTCAGCGAAAGCAAAGAAGGTAGGTGGGGGGCGGGCTGCCCCTAAAAGCCCGATTGGTGAGGGCTGATAATCAGTGGGGGATGAACTGATTAAAGTTTCACATTATATTGTACATATCAATTTTCTTTAAAATGTCTTGCGGAAGATATTAAATATGAATCGCTTATACAAGCTGCTAATCATGAGGATTTCTCTGTTTTGTATCCTCGATTTGGACGGAAAAAAGAAATTTCTTATCCAGATGTATTTCTCATAAATGCAACGAAAGATATTGTCATGTTTATGTATGATGATAGAGGATGTGAAGTAATTGCGAAGAATAAAGAAATAATACGAGATTTATATAAGAAATATAAAGAATGGATTCCAGATTATGAACGAGAAAGTATAGATAACTTATTTAAATGACAATAGGGGAAGTGAAGCGTGTAATGAAACGTATTGCAATTGTATCTGCATGGGAACCAGAACTGACGTATTTGCATCAACATTATCCGAGTGAACGTGTTGAAAAAAGAGCAGCTTGGGAATTTCATTTTCATACTATCAATGAGCTGGAAATTATATCAGTTGTAACTGGTGTCGGTAAAGTAAGCTGCGCTAGTTGTGTACAATTGTTAATTAGTGAGTTTCAGCCAGATGAGTTGTTTATGACAGGAATATGCGGAAGTTTATCAAACAAAGTGAAAAACGGTCATATTGTAGTAGCACTAAACGCAATACAACACGATGTTACTGCTGCTGGCTCAGGAGAAGATGTTTTTAATTTATATAACGGTAGAACAGCACCTATTGAAACAACAAAATCACTTGTAAGAAGAATAAAAAAAATACGATTGTATGATCCGATACATTTCGGTACATTTTTATCTGGAGATCAACGTATTCGTAGTTCAGAAATGAGATATTTACTTCATACTGTATACGGAGCATTGGCAGTTGATCAAGAAGTAGCAGCTTTCGCCTATGTGTGTCAAATAAATAAAAAACCATTTTTATGTTTAAAAGCTGCTTCAGATCAAGCAAATGATAAAACGAAAGAAGAACAAAAAATCTTTAAAATGCTAGCATGCGAAAGAGCATGTGAGCATTTAATTGCTTTTTTACGTGTTTATGAGATTAATGTAGTAAATAATAGATAGTTTATTATAAAACAAATTAATAGTAAGTTATATGTAGGGAAATGTCCGTTCATTTCAAATTAAGAGCTGAAATTTATAATAGATGGAATATATTATATGGGTACATGTTGAGATTAATACAAGCAATTGGAGGGCAATTTTATATGATTCAATATAAAAGGTGTAGTGAAGTAAATATTGATTTAGTATATGAAGCTTTTAAAGATGGATTTTCCGATTATATTATTAAGATGGAAGTTTCAAAAGAGGGTTTTATACAACGTTTTTTTGGACCAGAAGGTAATTTGCTAGAACATTCTTTTCTTGCTTTAGACGGTGACAAATCAGTTGGCGTAATATTAGGTGGTATAAAGGATTATGAAAGTATAAAGACTATGCGCTGTGGAACATTAGCGGTTCATCCTAATTACCGCGGTATTGGTGTGAGTCAAAAATTATTTGAACTGCATAAAGAAGAGGCGATTCAACATGGATGTAAGCAACTTTTTCTCGAAGTCATTGTAGGAAACGACCGAGCGATTCATTTTTATAATAAGTTGGGCTATGAAAAAGTGTACGATCTTTCTTATTATAATTTAAATGATTTGACTAAAATAATGAATAAAGATTGTAAGGATATTGAAGTAAAACAATTAGAATTTCCAACTTTTAAAGATGAAATTCAGAAATGGTTAAACTTCCATATAAATTGGCAAAATGATGTTGATTATATCGAAAAAACAAATAATGTATTTTATGGTGCATATGTCGATAATGACTTAAAAGGCTCTCTATGTGTAAATGAACAAGGTAAAATTAGTTTTATTTTCGTAGACAAAGTTTATAGAAATATTGGTGTTGGGATGAAATTATTAGAAGTAGCAAGAGAAGAATTAATTTTATCAAGTTTATCAATTGGGTTTCCTAACAATAATTTACTGGAGGGTTTTTTAAAGAAATGTGGATTTGAAAAGAATTCTTTAGCGCAATATGAAATGTATTTATTACTCTAAAAGCGGAAGGGATTTATTCTTTTCGCTTTTTATTTTTTCTGTTAAGTTGGTAAATGCTTCGCAACTATAATTTGTAATGAGAGGAATTTGTTTATCCTTAAGTTATCTTTTTAATTGTCAATTTCATGCTAATAATTTTCTTTGTATAATATTCTAATTTTATGTAGAATAGATACGATGGGAGGGGATGAAATGAATAATGGATTAAAGTTTAAGATTTTTGAATTGCATTGTCTTGTTCAAAAGACTTATTCTGATATTAAAATAGCGTGTGATATTGCTATTTATCAAGAAAACACTTCTAAATATTTAATTTCATTAGGATTTTTAAATAAATCATATATGACTTATATAGAAGCAAAAAGATTCTATCGCGAAAATGAAGAGCTTGTAAGTGTAGAATTTGATAATTTCTTTGATATGTATGATAAATTAGAAAACGAATTAAAACAAGTTATTTCAACTGAAGATAAAAATCCTTCATTGCTACATAGCAGACTTGATCAGTTTCAACAGAAAGTTGAAAATATAAATGACCTAATAAAAGTATTGCAAAATGCTCGTTAATGAATGCTTTTTTCTTTTTTGTATAGAAATTATGTATTAAAAACATTTTAGGGATATTACATATTAAAGAGGTGGCTTTTGTTGATTACAAAAGTCATCTTTTTATGTTAGGAATAGATTGTATACATTTTAGCAGTTTCATATAAATAATAGGAATTTATACGAGGGGAATATCATGGGAAATAAAAAAGAAATAGCTATAGTTGCATTAACAACAGGATTCGTTTTAACAAGTGTAACGCCATATGGATTAGGTCATGCAGAGGAAACTGGTCAAATGCAAGTAGAAATTCAAGAGGATTCGTTCCGTACAGGTGATCTTACACAACCATCAAAAAAGGCGCCAGAGAATGTAGTGAAAGATGCACTTAAGGAAAATACGGAGCATGCTTTGTCTCCAAAACAAGTTAGTGCAGAAACAGGAGTAGATTACAAGGTTCTTCAAAAACGTGGTTCTTATGATGGAACTACACTTGTGCGCATGCAACAAATATATGAAGGAAAAGAAGTATATGGTCACCAGTTGACTGCTCACGTAGATAAAAAAGGTATTATTAAAAGTATTTCAGGAGATAGCGCACAAAATTTAACACAAGAAGATTTAAAGAAACCTATTAATTTATCAAAAGAAGAAGCAAAACAATATATTTATAAAAAGTACGGAAACGATACTAAATTTATTTCTGAGCCAGAAGTTAAGGCAGTTATTTTTGTTGATGAAAATCATGGACAGGCTAGCAATGCATATCAAGTTACATTTGCTGCTACAACACCAAATTATGTATCTGGAACTTATTTAGTGAATGCTCATAATGGTGAAATGTTAAAAGATATGGTACAAGAATCAAGTTTGAAAATAAGTGAAGAGTATGTTCAATCCGTTAAGGAAAATAAAACTAGCAATTTTACATCATTAACTGGAACAGGAAAAGATGATTTAGGCGTAACTCGTACATTTGGTATTTCTAAACAGACCAGTGGGAATTATGCGCTTGCTGATTACACAAGAGGACAAGGAATTGAGACATATGATGTAAATTATAGAGATATTACAAATGAAGAAAGTTATTATCCTGGTATACTAGCAACTAGCGTTTCAACAACATTTAATGATCCAAAGGCGGTAAGCGCTCATTTCTTAGCAACAAAGGTATACGATTTTTATAAAGAAAAATATAAGCGTAATAGTTTTGATAATAAAGGAAATAAAGTAGTTTCAGTTGTACATGCATGGGATTCTGGAGGAACAAATGATCCTGAAAATTGGGAAAATGCATTTAGTACTAATATTAATAACATTAGTATGCTTTTATATGGAGATCCTATGGTAAAAGCGTTCGATATAGCCGGTCATGAATTTACACATGCAGTTACATCAAGTGAATCTAACCTTGAATTTTCAGGAGAATCTGGGGCAATTAATGAGGCATTATCGGATATTATGGGAACGGCTATAGAGAAATACATAAATAATGGGGAATTTAACTGGACAATAGGAGAACAAACTGGATCGATTTTTCGTAATATGAAAAATCCAACTGCAATTAATTTTTCAGATGGACTACCGTATCCTGATGATTATAGTAAATATAATGATTTAAATGGAGAGGATTATGGAGGCGTTCATTTTAACTCAAGTATTATTAATAAAGTTGCGTATTTAATTGCACAAGGTGGTACTCATAACGGTGTAAATGTAAATGGCATTGGTGAAGATAAAATGTTTGATATTTTCTATTATGCAAATACTGATGAATTAAACATGACTTCTAATTTTTCTGAATTGAAATTGGCATGCCTTAAAGTGGCAACTAATAAATATGGAACGAACTCAATTGAAGTTCAAGCAGTCCAAAATGCTTTTGATGCTGCAAAAATTATAGAAAAAGTGAAAGAAAACGAAAAAACAGCAGAAAACCAAGCTCCAGAGTTAACTGTACCGTTTACGATTACACTACGTGTAGGAGATACGTTTGATCCAATGAGAAATGTAAAAGCTGTTGATAAAGAAGATGGTGATTTAACAAATAAAGTAAAGCATAAAGGCGATGTAAATACTTCAAAACCAGGTACATACATTGTGGAATACTTGGTTGTTGATTCTAAAGGCGGGAATGCAACGGCTATACAGACTGTAATTGTAGAGGGAAATGGAGAAATATCAGATTTAGAACCTAAATTAACAGTGCCTGTTGGAGCGATACTTCATGTAGGAGATTCATCTGTTCCAATGGCAGAAGTATTAGCTATCGATAAAGAAGACGGTGATCTCACTTCTAAAATTAAAGTCGATGGTGAAGTAGATACATCAAAAGCCGGTACTTACGTATTAACGTACACGGTTACAGATTCTAAAGGTCATGAAGTAACGGCGAAGCAAACTGTAACGGTCAAAGTTAGAGAAGAAATTAAAAATGAAAAACCAATACTAAAAGTACCTGCTACAACTTCGATTACTGAGGGTGATCAATTTGATCCGTTGATAGGAGTATCGGCTACTGACAAAGAAGACGGTGATCTTACTTCTAAAGTAGCGTATAAAGGAACTATAGATACAACTAAAGCTGGTATTTATGAAATAATATATAGTGTAAGAGATTCCGTGGGTAATGAGGTAAATACAATACAAAAAGTATTAGTGAAAGATAAAGAAACTAGCAAACCTAATGGTCTTGCTAATAAGACAAATAGCAATAGTATCTCAAATAACAGTAATACAGATAAAAAAGAATATACATATAAGGAGCTGCCAAAGACGGGTGTAAGTACAACTAACAGTGCAGCAATCGGCATATTGATGATTATTACAGGTACAGTACTCACTTTGATTCGCAAATTTAGAAAGATACAAAAATAATAGTAGGGATTATTCGTTTGAAGAAAAGAGTTCAGTATTCAAAAGAAATAAAGTAGAAAGTAAATAAAACGAAATATGGATTTTTTACTTATTAAGATTTTAATAGTTAAGCGGTACATTTGGCCTTTATAAAAATTTGCAGTTGGATACTATTCTGTCTACAGAACTATATTACATATAAAACACGTTACTATTCTTTTATTTTAATGAGAATAGTAACGTGTTTTTTGATTTGAAAATAGCATAAATCCTATAGCTCATGAATATAGGAGTACTTCTAATTTGCCATTGATAAGTTACTGAAAACACTTTGCTTTAATGGAAGTGTCACTCTAAATGACAACATGAGATTTTCGATATTTACCAGGTGTTTCATTGGTGAATTTTTTAAAAATTTTAGTAAAATAACTTTGATCGCTAAAATTAAGCGAAGCGCATATGTCTGATAAGGGATAGGTGGTGAAAGTTAATAATTTCTTTGCTTCTTCGATTCGTTCACGTTGAATGTACTCAATTAATGAAATACCGACTTCTTTTTTAAATAATATAGATAAATAATCTGAATTCACATTTGCAAATTTAGCAAGTTGTTTAACAGATATTGGATTGTAAATGTTTTTAAAAATGTAGTTTTTGCAAATAGCAATAGTCTGTGAATGTTGCTGTGTTTTTTGTGCCTTTACACGGTCTGCAAAGGTACAAAAAGCATTTTTTAATAAATCCCAAACAGATTCTTTGTCTTTTAAATTTTCTGTTCTTTGAATATGTAAATCATAAATTTTGTAAGCTATCCCAGATGGAAGACCCCCTTTTATCGCATATCTAGTGGCGAGCGTAATGGATGAAATACAAATGTTTTTATGACGTCTTAATTGATGGAATGAAGATAAAGATGAAAGAGTCTCTTGTTGGAATTCGTAATAATATTTGAGCACGGTTTCTTTATCCCCGTTTTCTATAGAACCAAGTAGTTGCTGCTCTATATATAAATTATGATAAATGGATTCGTCTTTTTGCATTGAAATATATACATCTTCGTTTAAGATTCTGCTATGACTTATATGAAGTGAGTCACTGTTATTTGAAAATGTGCTTACATCTGAATTTTTTTTATAGAGAATGTTATAGAACAATATTGCTATATTTACAAAGAAATTTTGATCTTTGACTGACAATGAAAAATAATGGTCTCTTGTTCTTTTATAATTTGGAATAAAATTAAGTTTACTATCCGCTTTACTTGTAGAAAAATTTACATGTGCCAAGGGCCCAATAATAACAGTACCGTTCACCATATAATCGCTCTTTATGTGAATTAAAATGAAGTGCCCTAGATGTTCGTGAGTTCTGAAGATGGGGGAATTATATGTATCATTTCTCTGAAAAAGCACATGTAACTGTTCTATTTTTGATGTATACAACAAGTGTGAATCATTTTTTGATGTGAATTCTAAAAGGATATTTTTGTTACAATCTAAAAAACAAACTGGAATTTCAAAAGATTGGAAAAACATATTGCAAATGTACTCTATCTCAACTAGACTGAGCTTTTTAGTCATATTCTTCCTCCTTACAGTTATGCGTAATAGTTAAATAAACATATATTCCTTTTTTCATAAGTAGAAACGGAAAACCTTTATTAATAAAAAATATAAATAAAAGTTATAAACTTCTAAGAATAATACCATAATTTAACATGAATAGCACATATTATTTGAATATACAGGTAATAGTTTTGGACAGTAGCGTAAAATATGAATCGTCACACTTATTTGTTGGTTATTACTTATATGTATTAAAAATGATTAAGGTTGGATTTTAAATAGGGATAGGAAGTGAGAAATTAATAGATTGACAGTAAGTGACTAGTCGAAATTAGCAGTGAAAGCTATTATGTAACAAATGTAATGATTTTTGAAGTAGAGATATAAGTGTAATTTAGGGGAGAAAATTACATATATCATGTGGAGAGACAACGTAATAATAGAAGATAAGAAATGTGAATAAGTGATTGTAAACAATGGATTGTTGGACGACTATGTTTTATGTTATTCGTTTAAATCTGATACTTGGCACACTATTGCTTTTAAGAAGGTAATAGTAATAAAGAGATTTTTAAAATGATAGAAGTAGTAAAGGGGATAAGAGAAATGAAAAAAATATTTAGTGTGCTTTTAGTGTTATTCTTAACATTTTCTACATGGTCTAGTGTATTAGTAAAGGCAGATTCACCATCTAAAGGTACTTTAACGATTCATAAGTATGAACAAGAAAAAGATGGAGCGCAGGGACTAGAAGGTGACGGTTCTGCAAATCAAGAGGTGCCAAAAGATGCGAAACCATTAAAAGGTGTAACGTTTGAAGTGAAAAAGGTTGCGTCTTTTGAAAAAATTTCAAACGATGGGAAAATCGTGAAAGAAGATGTGAAACCTGTAATGGGAGCAACTCCAACGCAAGTAGTAACAGATGATAACGGACAAGCTGTATTAAAAGATATTTCACTAGGACGTTATGAGGTGAAAGAAGTGGCAGGACCTCCACATGTTAATCTAAATCCCAATACGTATACAGTGGATATCCCATTAACGAATAAAGAGGGTAAGGTGCTAAACTATGATGTTCACATGTATCCTAAAAATGAGGTTAAACGTGGTGCAGTGGATTTAATAAAAACTGGTGTAAATGAAAAAGCATTAGCAGGTGCAGTATTCTCTTTATTTAAAAAAGACGGTACAGAAGTGAAAAAAGAGTTAGTAACAGATGCTAATGGTCATATTCGCGTGCAAGGATTGGTGTATGGAGAATACTATTTCCAAGAAACAAAAGCTCCGAAAGGCTATGTAATAGATCCAACTAAACGTGAGTTTTTTGTTAAGAACTCCGGAACAATTAATGAAGATGGAACTATTACTTCTGGTACAGTAGTTAAATTAGAAGTGAAAAACTATGAAGAACCAATAATTGATAAAAAGATTAACGGAAAATTGGAAGCGTTACCGATCAATCCGTTAACTAATTATAATTATGATATTAAAACATTAATTCCAGAAGACATTAAGGAATACAAAAAATATGTGGTAACAGATACTTTGGATAATCGTTTAGTGATTCAAGGAAAGCCAATCGTGAAAATTGATGGAGCAGAAGTAAATGCAAGCATTGTAGAGGTAGCTATAGAAGGTCAAAAAGTAACAGCTACAGTAAAAGATTTCACAAAATTAGATGGTAAAAAAGAATTTCATTTGCAAATTAAATCTCAAGTAAAAGAAGGAGTACCATCTGGTTCGGAAATTTTAAATACAGCAAAAATTGATTTTACAAATAAAAATGATGTAATTGAAGAAAAGGAATCTAAACCTGTAGTTGTTGTTCCAACAACTGGAATAATTGAGTTAACAAAAATTGATGGTGCTAATAAGAATAAATTAAAAGGTGCAGAGTTTGTACTTAAAGATAAAAATGGAAAAATAGTTGTTGTAGCAGGAAAAGAAGTAACAGGTGTATCAGATGAAAATGGTGTTATTAAATGGTCTAACATTCCATATGGAGACTATCAAATTTTCGAAACGAAAGCTCCAACATATACAAAAGAAGATGGTACAAAAGCTTCTTATCAATTATTAAAAGATCCCATTGATGTAAAGATTAGCGAAAATAATCAAACGGTTAAATTAACGATTGAAAATAATAAAAGTGGATGGGTTCTTCCGGTAACGGGTGGCATAGGAACGACTCTTTTTACTGTAATAGGTCTTACGTTAATGGTTACAGCGGCATTTGTTTTCTTTAGAAAAAAGTCTGCTAATAATTAAGATTTTAGGAACATGTAACTATGGGAAAAGGGGAGAAGCAAAATGCTTCCCTCTTTTCGATATTTAAGCATATACAGAGGTGGAAATATGAAACGAAATCTTGTTTTGGGAGGTATTTTTTTATTTGGATTAGGTGTTTTTTTATATCCTACTATTAGTAATTGGTTGGCGACTCGTGCACATTATTCTGAGATTAGCTCTTACGATAAGAATATCAAAGCATTACAAAAGAAAGAAGTCGAACGTAGGGAAAAAGAAGCAGCCGAATATAATAAACAAGTTCACACTTCCACGAAAACATTTACTGATCCATTTTCTGAAAAAAAAAGTAATCATCAAGCATATGCTGATGCGTTAAATTTAGGAGATGTAATGGGGTATATTGAAATATCGAAAATTAATATAAAACTGCCAATCTATCAAGGGACATCTGAGGAAGTATTGAGCCGCGGGATAGGTCATTTAGATTTTTCTTCGCTCCCGATAGGTGGAGAAAATACGCACACTATTTTAACAGGGCATCGTGGTTTACCATCAGCAAAATTATTTACAGATTTAGATAAGTTGAGTGAAGGAGATCTTTTTTATATTCATTCTTTAGACAAAGTTCTTGCTTATAAAGTAGATCAAATTAAAGTAGTGTTACCACACGAAACGGACGATCTACAAATTGTAGAAAATAAAGATTATACAACTTTAATTACGTGTACGCCTTATGGAGTAAACACCAATAGGTTGCTAGTTCGAGGTGTGCGTGTGGAGTTAAACGGGAAAGAAAAACAAAAAGTGAGTACAGAGATATTTATATTTAATAAGTGGACTGTAATAGTTCCAATCCTATTGTTATGTGTGTTTCTAGTCGTAATTTATAAGAAAAGGTTAACTCGATAGAATGTATTTATTTATCCTGCATTAATGGGAAGTGGGACCGGAAATTCAGAGATAAGTAAAGAAAGTATATAAAGTATATAAAAGATGAAGTAAATCCTCATTGGTGAATATGTCATTTTATTCGACTATAGAAAAAATACGGTAAAGGTGGGAACAAAGGAATTGAGGCTACGATTAAAGCTGGTAAGTATTCATTTTATTGTTTTGTTAATGTTAAGTGTAAGTTTTGTCATATATGTACCAAAAGAAGTATATGGATCCACGACAAACTTAGAAGGTCTAGGTGATATATCGCGTTATAATGCAGTTGTCTTTGGTAACCATAAAGCAATAGGTGGCGACATTGAAGGAGCAACTGCAGTTCAAGGTGATATGGATGCATCGGGGTATACAATTGTAGGTGCTGCAGCGGGAACATCTAATATAGTAGGTGAAAAATGGGTTGATGAGGGATATCCGTCCTTGTTGTTGTCTGGAAAATTTAAGAAATCAAGAGAAGAATCTTTTATCATTCAAAACGGAATAGTAGTAATGACAAAAGAGAGTGATCCAGATCGCATCATACAATCCTCTTATGATCGTATCGTTTATAAAGAAAAACTAGAAATTGACGCGAAATTTAATGAATTTCGCAATATAGTGAACCAAGTCAGTAAAAATGCAGGTCAATATAAAACAAATACCCCAATTCCAAATATGAGTCATGGAATCGGAAAAGATATAAACAATCCTAATATTTATGTTTCATCAGAATTGACAGGGAAAATTAATTTAGATATAAGAGATGTATTTTTACCAAATGCTAAGGACAAAGATTTTATTGTTATGTATTCGGATGCAACAGAGGTTACATTTAAAAATGGGTCTATTCTATATGACACGAACAATATTGGAAGGGCTACAGATATAGTTCCTACATCACAACCATATTCTCCTAATTCCCCGTTTACTCAGCTATATGGGAAAGTGATTTGGGTTTTTCCAAATGCGAAAAAAATTATAACAGAGGGATATGGTGTCGTTGGTAGTGTGTTTGCCCCAAATGCTGTATTAGAAACAAAAGGCGGTTCGATTAATGGACAAGCATTTGTCGGTGCGGTACAACAAACTGGTGGATTTGAATTTCACAATTTCAAATTTAACTGGCAACATTGGAACAAGCCTAGTACTGGAAAAGTAAAAATAAAAAAAGTTGATAGTAATAATGATAATAAAAAATTGGTCGGAGCAAAGTTTCATATAGAAGATCCAAAAGGAAAAATAGTTGGAGAACTATTAACAAATGAAGAAGGAGAAGCGATATCAAAAGACTTACCAATAGGAAACTATATCCTTGTAGAAATAGAAGCGCCAAAAGACTATGAATTATTAAAAGAAAAAATAACTGTAAAAATAGAAAAAGATGCAGTAGTAGAAATTAAAATAGGAAATAAGAAATTGCCAGATCCAATAGGAAAAATGAAGTT
>NZ_JAKUFQ010000028.1:0-58606 GCF_022663475.1 Bacillus cereus group sp. BfR-BA-01382 | reverse complement strand
TACATATTTCTTTCGCCCTTTTACCTTTACTCTCATAACTGGATAAAAAGCTTTTATATCTAAATAACTTCCTACATTCATACAACGTAGCCATTCTACATTACGTTTATTACATACAAGCATTTCTTTCACCGCTTCGTATACCGCAGTTTCATCAAGCACAGCCTTATTTACTTTTCGGTTCCCTTCTTCTTCAATAGCTGCACACTTTTGATAAACAGCGGCACACGTAATACAATCGTCAAATGCATTATGAGAACTTAAACGAATGCCAAGCATTCGCTTTAACGTTTCAAGTTTATGATTAGGCGCATGCTTCATGTATTTCTTCGCTAAAAATACAGTATCAATTACTTTATTTTTAGGTTCAGGTAGCCCTAGCATATTTACATTACTTTTCAAAAAGCGCATATCAAAAGAAGCATTATGGGCCACAATAACATTTGTATGTAAAAATGCTAAAAATAAAGGTAACACTTCTTCAATCGTCGGTGCATCTGAAACGCGATAATTAGTAATACCTGTTAAACTCGTTATTCGGTCCGGAATTGGCCGCTCTGGATTCACGTATGAAACAAATTGATCTACTAATTCATGATTACGATATTTCACTGCTGCAACTTGAATAATTTTATCATTATAAGGGTTAAATCCTGTTGTTTCAAAATCAATTACAACATAATCTAACGGTAAGGATACATTCCCCACTCCATACACTCCTTTATCTCTAAACGTTTATATTTCTTACATCATATCATGAAGTTATTACTACTTGAAAAAGAAAAGGCAGAAATGGGAACTCTCCACCTCTACCTTTTCACCATTATTTTAATTTAGCAACTCTTTTCTCCATCTCTTTTTGCGTCATCGGCCCAATAAACTTATCTTGAATGACACCTTTTGTATCTATAAAATACGAAGTTGGAATCGTAATTACTTTATACGCTGTTGTCACATCAATGTTCTTGTCCAATAAAATAGGAAAAGTAATTCCTTTTTCTTTAACAAAATTGCTTACCTTTTCTACTCCCCCACCTTTTTCTGAAGGCGTATAATTTATTGCTAAAATTTCTACGTTCTCTTTATGTTCTTTATAGAAAGCTTCCATATCCGGCATTTCTTGCTGACATGGTCCACACCACGTTGCCCAAAAGTTTAAAATCACTTTCTTTCCTTTTAAATCCGATAACTTTACATTCGTTCCATCTAACTTCGTTAATTCAAAGTTTGGCGCACTCTTCCCTATTTCGATACCATTACTTGCAATCATCTCTTTCATAGCAGCTTCACTTTTTTCTTGCTCCCCTTGTACCGCCTGATCTTTTTTACCAAATTGTTCATAAGCTGCATATCCCGCTAAACAAAGTAACACTACAATAATCGTAAGCTTCCGCCACATTTTATATCACCCTAACGTATTTATCTTCTTATTAACCTAATTACCCAAATACTATATACCTTATTTTAGCTTATACGGACGAGCTTGGAAATATTCACAGTCGAAATAATTAGAATATTCTTATTTAAAGTGAAATTTTTTCCTTTTTATCATATAATTAGAAAAATAAATGAAGTGTTGCTTATCTTCTTATGGACCCATTCACCTTTTTACTCTCGTAGTTATAAACCTACAACAAAAGGGGGATTTTTTATGAATTCATTCGAAAAAACAACATTATATATTCTTAGTTTTCTTTTATACCCAGTCGGTATTATTACATGGATCATTTCACTCTTTAGTAAAGACCTTAAAAAAAAGAAAGTAGGGCGTATTTGTCTCTACGTCTCTCTAGTCTCATTCGTCCTTTTCTTAATTCTTGGAATTGCCACTTTCCTTACGACCGCTACCTTTAACGTTGATCTGAATCATTCAGAATCTATCGAGTATCAAATAAATGATGCTGAATAAAGATAAGAGCAGTACTCTTATCTTTATTCACATCACTTGCAAAACGAATGACTATTTATTAATTTTTTAGGACTTCCACATGCAACAATACGTCCTTCTTTCATTATGACAACACGATCTGCTAGTATCGCTTTCTCTACATCATGTGTTGCCACAATTCTCGTGACCTCTCTTCCTAATCCTTCTATCATATTCCAAATAGTTTCTTGGTTGCTCGGATCTAATCCCGCAGTTGGTTCATCTAAAATAATAAGATTCGGATTTGAAACAATGGCACGTAATAATGCAAGACGTTTTCTTTCCCCCCCCGAAAACTCTTCACCGCTTTTATGTAGTACAGTTTGAAGCCCTTCCGATAAACCTCTAATTATCGGCTTCACATTTACAAGCTCAATATTTTTTTCTAACTGATTTTCTAAACCCTCTTCCTCGAAATACATATTCTCTTTTACTGTCGTCCGAAAGAAACGAGGTTCTTGCCACACTGTAGTCATACGAGCCTCATCACCATAATAAACAATGTTACCATTAGATGGTTTATACAACCCTGTCATTAATTTTAAAAGCGTTGTTTTTCCTGCGCCACTATCTCCTACAATAATAACGAGTTCACCTGGATTAATTTGCAAATCAATATTATGAATTCTGCATTTCTCTTCATCATTCTCCTGAAATGAAACATTTGTTACTGTCATCCCCATCGCTCTTTCTACCTTACTATCTGCCACTCGTTTATCTAAAAAGGAAAAAATTCTATTTGCCGAAGCGACTGCAACTTGTGTCATCATTAATAAATCGCCAACGTAACGGACTGGAAAAAAGAGCATTTCAATTGTGGCTAACACGGCAACAATTGAGCCAACTTCCATTTCTCCCTTCATTATTTTTTGCGCGCCTATAATGAGAACAACGATATATGCCCCTGTTTCAATCACTGTTCCAACTACTCCAATGCAGTGTTGCATCATCGTCTTCTTTACTTCCGATTTATAAGATTGTGCCGTTACTCCTTTAAATAAGCGAATAGCCCATTTTTCTTTTTGTAAACTACGTAAATCTTGTATACCCTTTACAAACTGTGACACCATCTCTACAACACTCGATTGATTTTTTTGAGCAACGCTTGCAATATCTCTTACCTTTTTTCCCATCAGTATTGGAACAATTGTACTTAAAAATAAAAACGGAGTTACCCACAATATAAACTGTATATCTATATGTTGTAGTGCTATGAAAGCTCCAATAAATTGGGCAATAGCGTGTATATACTCTATTAATATAAAGCCATATAATCTGATCCAGTTCGGAATATCAGATACGACCCAAGTTTCTAACTCCCCTTGCTTGATCTTCTCACTCTCTTCAAACGGTAATGAGAAATAGTGACGCAATAATTCTATACGTTTCGTTTGTAATATACGTTGACTCGCTTTTGAACTTATATAATCAAATAAAAGATTGTTCGTCCACATTAAAAAGCGAATACCCGCAAACAAAGCTATATATAAATACGCACCTTTTAGCTCCCTTTGAATAAGATTGTCTACAATTAATCCCATGAAAATTGGGCGTGATAAATTTAAAATGGCAGCAATTATCCCACTACATACAGCTGCCATTACTAATATTTTCTCTTTTCGTAACGGCCACAATATTCTTTTATATTCTTTCATGACGTTCCCTCCACTTTTCGTAGTAAAAAGAAAGGGATGAAACCATATGGTTTCATCCCTTTCCATAAAATAAGGAAGCTAACTATTGTTAGCTTCCTTATTTTTCATTTCAATTATTTAGTTTGACACTTTTGACTCTTCGATTTTCTCACGAAGAACCATTTGCAGAATACCACCGTGACGGTAGTAGTCAATTTCTACTTCACTATCGAAACGAGCTACTACTTCAAATTGTTTTTCGTTGCCATCTAAATCAGTTGCAACTACTTTTACAAGATCGCGCGGTCTAACTGTTTTGTCAATTTGAATTTCAAATGACTCGTTACCAACAAGACCTAACGTTTCAGCACTTTCGCCATCTTTAAATTGAAGTGGTAATACACCCATTAATACTAAGTTACTGCGGTGAATACGTTCGAAGCTTTCTGCGATTACTGCTTTAATACCTAATAAGTTAGTACCTTTCGCAGCCCAGTCACGAGAACTTCCCATACCGTAATCTTTACCAGCAACAACTAGAAGACCTGTTCCATCTTCTTTATATTTCATAGCAGCATCATAGATTGATGTTACTTCACCAGTTGGCCAATATGTTGTATATCCACCTTCTGTTCCTGGTGCGATTTGGTTTTTAATACGGATGTTTGCAAATGTACCACGCATCATAACTTCATGGTTACCACGACGAGAACCGTAAGAGTTAAAGTCAACTGGTTGTACGCCGTTTTCTAATAAATAGCGTCCAGCTGGTGTGTGCTTACCAATTGAACCTGCTGGTGAAATATGGTCTGTTGTTACAGAATCACCAAATTTACCAACTATGCGTAAACCTGATAACGTTTCAACTTCACCTGGCTCTTTAGATAAACCTTCAAAGAATGGTGGGTTTTGAATGTATGTTGAATCATTATCCCAAGTATATAAAGCTTCGTTTGAAGTTTGGATTTCATTCCAACGCTCATTGCTGTTAAATACTTGTGCATATTCTTTCTTGAACAATTCAGATGTAACAACGCTTTGAACTACATCTTCAATTTCTTTAGCTGATGGCCAAATATCATTGAAGTAAACAGCATTGCCATTTGCATCTTTACCGATTTCATCATTTTTCAGGTCAATATCAACAGTACCTGCAAGTGCATATGCCACAACAAGTGGTGGTGATGCTAAGTAGTTTGCTTTTACAAGAGGATGAATACGACCTTCAAAGTTACGGTTACCAGATAAAACAGATGTTACTAGTAAGTCGTTTGCTGCGATTGATTCTTCTAATTCTGGCGCTAATGGACCAGAGTTACCGATACAAGTCGTACAACCGTAACCAACTGTTTGGAAACCTAATTGATCTAAATATGTTGTTAAACCGGATTTATCTAAGTACTCAGTAACAACTTTAGATCCTGGTGCTAATGATGTTTTTACGTACTCAGGTACTACAAGTCCTTTTTCAATTGCTTTCTTCGCAACTAGACCTGCTCCAATTAATACGTATGGGTTTGATGTATTTGTACAGCTTGTAATTGCAGCGATTGCAATTGCACCTGTTTTCATCGTTACTTCTTTATCTTCTAATGTAACCTTCACTTCTTTATCGAACTCTTGCTCATTAAATCCAAGTCCTTGTGTTCCAACTGGTGCTAAAACAGCTTTGTGGAACGCATCTTTCATATCTGAAAGTGGAATTAAATCTTGTGGGCGTTTCGGTCCAGAAAGGTTAGATTCGATTGTATTTAAATCAATTTCAACAAGATCAGTGTAGATTGGATCTTTACTATCTGCTGTATAGAATAAACCGTTCGCTTTACAGTATTCTTCAACAATACGAATTTGCTCTTCATCTCTACCTGTTAAACGTAAGTATTCTAATGAAATATCATCGATTGGGAAGAATCCACAAGTTGCGCCGTATTCTGGTGCCATATTTGAAATTGTTGCACGGTCAGCTAAAGGCATACTCTTTAGTCCATTACCGAAGAACTCAACAAATTTACCAACTACACCTTTTTGACGTAATACTTGTGTTACTTTTAATGCAACGTCTGTTGCCGTAGTACCACTTGGAAGTGTGCCAGTTAATTTCACACCGATTACTTCAGGTACTGGGAAGTATGAAGGCTGTCCAAGCATTCCTGCTTCTGCTTCAATACCACCAACGCCCCATCCAAGAACGCCGATACCGTTAATCATTGTTGTATGTGAGTCTGTTCCAACTAATGAATCTGGGTATGCAACTAAGTCACCTTCAGCATTTTTCACAGCATGAACAACTGGTGCTAAATATTCAAGGTTTACTTGGTGTACAATGCCTGTAGCTGGTGGAACTGCACGGTAGTTATCAAATGATTTTTGTGCCCAGCTTAAAAATTTATAACGTTCTTCATTACGTTTAAACTCTAAGTCCATGTTGAATGCAAGCGCGTCTGCCGTACCCGCTCTATCAACCTGTACAGAGTGGTCAATTACAAGGTCTACAGTAATTTCAGGATTAATTTTGTCAGGATCCCCACCCATGTCTGCCATTGCTTTACGAAGCGAAGCCAAATCAACAACAGCTGGAACACCAGTGAAATCTTGTAAAATTACACGAGATGGTTTAAATGGAACATCGATATCTTGCACATCTTTCGTTCCCCATTTCGCTAAATTTGTAACATGCTCTTCTGTGATTACACGTCCGTCTACTTGACGAAGTACTGATTCAAGTAAAACTTTCACGGAATATGGTAATTGAGATACGTTGCCAACCCCTGCATTTTCAAGCGCTTTCAAATCATAATAATGATACGTTTTTCCATCTACTTCAAAAGTTGCACGTGATTGAAATGGATTATGTTTGACCATTATGTTTCCCCCCTGTTAAACGTGACTAAGTTGTCTGAATATAAAATGTAGACAAACTTTTCAATACCTTACGATAATATCTTATTACAACTTTCTAAATAAGTAAATAATAAGAAACTTATAGATTATCATAAGTTTTCTTTATGTTTCTAAATTTGAATAGCTTTCATGCTCCTTATGAATACTATTATCATAAAGTAAAGTGCTCTATCAGCGATTTACTTACAGTTCATACATACTATGAACTGCTCATCATTCAACATACAAAAAATGTTATAGAGGTGAAATAAAATGGGTAAAAGAAAAGCAAATCATACTATTTCAGGAATGAATGTTGCATCTGCACAAGGACAAGGAACTGGTTACAATGAAGAATTTGCAAACGAGCCTTTAACTCCAGCAGAGCGACAAAATAATAAGAAACGTAAAAAGAACCAGTAAAGAAAAATCCCAAAAGGTCTATTTTCCTTTTGGGATTTTTTCTAATGTTTATAACGTAGTAATTCCGAAACCGTTACAAATCGATAGCCCTGCTTTTTCAACTCAGGTAAAATTTTTGCTAGCGCTGCTACCGTTTGACTACGATCATTTCCTCCATCATGTAACAATACAATATCGCCACTTTTAGCATTTTTCACTACATGATTTACAATGGATTCAACCCCTGGATCTGCCCAATCACGTGGATCTTGATGCCATGACCATAGAACAGTTTGATAACCAGCTTCTTTCGCTGTTTTAAATACAGCATCGTTAATATATCCACCAGGAGGACGGAATAGCAAAGGTTCTTTCACCCATTTTTCAAAAAATTTCTTTCCATCTAAAATATCATTTTCTAATTTTTCATCTGACGAATTACTCGCATACAAATGATTCATCGTATGATTTCCAATTTCATGTCCCTCTTTTAACACTTGGTTCACTAAATATGGATTGCGCTGAACTCGAAATCCAATCATAAAAAATGTCGCTTCAGCCTTATATTGACGTAATAAATCTAAAACTTGCGGTGTATATGTTGGATCTGGCCCATCATCAAATGTAATTGCAATAATTTTTTCATTATTAGGTACTTCCCATGTTACATAACCAGTTGGTTCTAACTCTTTTCTGAGCAACATTTTCGCTTCCACTTTTTCCACTTGAAATATATGTACTGCGCATAATAAAGAAAAAACTATTAAAAGAATTTTCTGTTTTAACATAACGTTCACTAAAGCAGCAAGGTTGTCGAATAGACAACAACCTCATTTACTTTTCTAATTGATCTACATTTCGCATTATATTTTGGAGATTATTTTCATATTGCTCAAGTTGTGGACGTTGTGTTTCTGAAGCTACCTCTAGTGCATTTTGAATTTGTTCATATGCTTCCTGAACCTCTTGGCGTAACTCTTTTAAATCATGACCATAGTTAGGGTCATTCTTCACAATATTATTAAATGCATTCTCTGCTTGTGTAACTCCTTGCTGTGCCGCTTGAAAGGCTTGTTGCTTATCTTTATGATATGGCATTATATAATCCCCTTTCTATAATAGTTAGTCCCCTTTATCTTTACCTTTTTTTCTAAAAACATTCTTGTATAAAATCGTCAACTTCTCTCATTCTAAAAAGAAAGAGGAGGTGTCACATATAATGAGTAAAAACAATCGTGAATCTAAAGAAAAAAAAGGACAACCTGAGCCATTAAGCGGATCTCATAAAGTAAAAAACCGTAACCATTCACGCCAAAAAAAACATGCACATCATGATATGTAATAAAAAATATTCACATACCGTGCACATTCAACATAAAATGTTTGTATTTCATCATTTATTCTTCACCTCTGTTTCATTCATGCATAACATGATATGAATTGATATTTTACGGAGGGTGTCTTACATGGGCAAGAAAAAGAAGAATTGTCTTTTTCATGTTGATGGTTTCGAAGAATGGATGGATCAATTTTGTTCCGATTCTTATAGTAACTTTAGCTTTCCAAATCAAATTCACATCGACCTTTGCGAAACCGAAGAAGAATATATTTTGGAAACAGATGTACAAAATGTCACTGAACAAAATGTACTCATTAAAAAGTTAGAGACAGGCCTAGCTATATGCATACTTCATAAAAACATTTCCTTACAACGAACAATCCCTTTACCTACTACTATCATTTATAAAAAGATGCTAGCCTGCTTAGAAAACGGATTTTTAGCCATTCATATTTCCAAAAATGAAGTTGCTGATAAGCATGAAAAAAAAGTTCTTTTTTCAAATTAAGAGTTAATATAATATAAACTAAGCCCCAGTTGGTTACTGGGGCTTATGTTATTTCGCATGCATTTCTATATTAGAATTTGCATCATATCTTTTTTTCGATAAACCTTTTGTAACTAAAAGCACAGGAAATGCCACAGTTGAAAATATAGCTAGTGCTGAAAATACTACAAACCCATTTTGGTAGCCGTAGTAGTCGAGAAGTACTCCTCCAAACCACGGACCTATTACTGCTCCAATTCCCGAAAAGCCCATCGCACCGAAGTATGTTCCTTTTAGATGCGCAATAGCAATATCATCAATAAATACATCCGTCATCGAAAACATTAAGACTTCTCCAATTGTAAAAATAATTGTACAAACGGCAGCACTTAGCATAGATTCTACTATTCCAAAGCCAAATAATCCTCCGCTTACAAATAAAGTCCCCACCATAATTGATGTTAACGGTGTATACTTTTTGCACATTTGAATAACAGGGTATTGGATAATCACTACAACAATCGCATTTAAAGCTAACATATATGAAAATAATTTCACTCCATCCTGAAATATATGTGCATTTGCAAAATATTGAGATACTGTTGTCGTTAAGTGAGAAAAACCACAATTACTCAAAATAATACCGACTAAAGCAACTAAAAATACGACATCCTTTCGCAAAATGCGAATTGCATTTAACATTGTGACAGGTTTTTCTGTATTTATTTTCTTTTTTTCAATTGGATACTTCTTAAATTGGAATGCTAATATAGCTGTATATAGAATGTACACTCCAGCTGCTACTAAAAAAGGAATTGTAGATTTTGCGCTTCCAATCTGTAATCCGACAAGAGGGCCAATCGCCACTCCAACATTGATTGCACCGTAACGCAAATTATATACGAGTAAACGATACTCTGGTTTCGTTAAATCTGATAATAATGCTCTTGATGTTGGCTCAAAAAACGACCTACATAATCCATTTAAAGCGTTTAATAAAAAGAAACTTAAAACATGATCCGCAAGTGAAAAACCTATAAACACAAAAATCCAAACAATCATGGACCAGAGCATAATCGTTTTCCGGCCAAATCGATCTGATAAAACTAGCAAAAACACCAACAAGTGCACTCGTTCCGATAATAGCACCTGTCATTCCAGCTGATACACCTTTAACAGTCGTTAAATAAATTGCTAAAAAAGGAATGCTCATTGACGTGGCGAACCTCGCAAATAAAGTCCCTATTATAATTGTCATTCCTAACGGATGAATATTTTGTAACTTCCCCTTCATCACTAAACCTACTCTCCCCGTTCTTACATAAAAAAAAGAAAGCAAAGGATCTGCTTTCTTTTCCTTTTTCTATACTTGAGCTGTTGATACCCGAGTTGTTCTCGTTATGTCCATATCAATTCCATATGTGAACTGTAATTCTTTACACACATCTTTAATTAAGATTGCGACATTATACTTTTCATTAAATTGTAAAACTATGTTTTCTACTTCTTCATATGTATACTTATATTCCCCTGTAATGACACTTTTTAAATCAAAGCATTCATTTATACAAAGTTGCACAAGTAGCTGGTCATATTTCTCTATTACATCTTCTTTCTTCCACAGTAACTCTTTTACATATAACCGATCAAACTTCACACTTTCTCGATTACAATCCGTTAAAATCCGGGTCATTTCATTTAATTCTCGATACAATTCAGAAATATTTTTACTTAAACTAAGAAGTTTATCTACACCGTTTTCATATAACATATTCATTCCACCCCCGCATTTTCTTTTTCTTATTATAGCAAGAAAATTCTAAAAATAGTTTCTTTCTTCTGAAATATTAGGAAACTAATTTCAATTGCTTTACAATGAAACTAGTGAACGCGAAAGGGGAAAGAAAATTGGAGCAAAAATTATATTACACTGACGCTTATAAGCAAGACTTTACTACAAAAATTATAAAGCAAGATTATGATAAAGACGGTAACTTATACGTCGTTTTAAACGAGACCGCATTTTATCCGACAGGTGGCGGACAACCGCATGATACTGGCACATTAAATGATATCGATGTAATCAATGTAGAAGAGATACATGGGGAAATTCGTCACTTCATTGTAGAAAAATTACATACAGAAGAAGTAGAAGGTAAAATCAATTGGGAGCGCCGTTTTGATCATATGCAGCAACATGCGGCTCAGCACATTTTATCTGCTGCTTTTTGGGATCATTTTAACATACCTACGATTGGATTCCACCTTGGTAAAGAAACGGTAACAATTGATTTAGAAATAGAAAATCTTCATACAGAAACGGTTGAAAAAACAATAAACATTGCCAACAAAATTGTTTTCGAAAACCATCAAATCCATATCGAATGGATGAACTTAGAAAAAGCGAAAACATTCCCCCTTCGTAAAGAACCGACTATAACAGAAAATATACGGGTTGTTATTATCGAAAACTTTGACTACAACGGCTGTGGTGGAACGCATCCGAAACGAACTGGTGAAGTAGGTCCTATTCAAGTACTAGGGTGGGAGCGCAATAAAGGTGGCATACGATTAACATTTATCGCTGGTTGGCGCACACTAAATTTAATGGGCAAACAACAACAAATTATGAAAGATGTTTCTAAACAATTAAACAGTAGCGAGAGTGATATCCCAGCAAAAGTAGCACAACTTCTTACTTCTCAAAAAGAAAATGAAAAAGCAATACAAACAATGAATGAAAAATTATTATTTGCAGAGGCAAATGAACTACTTCTACAGCCCATAAAAATTCATGCTGACATACTTATTTCTAAAGTATTTACAAATCGTTCTATGCAAGAAATCGCAAAGCTTTCCGCTATTATTACAGAACAACAAGAGCATGCAATTACGTATTTCGTCATCGAAAATGATGACAAACTACAATGTATTCTCGCTTGCGGAAAATCAGTATCACTCGATATGAATGCTCTTTTAAAAGACGCTCTTCCTACAATCGAAGGAAAAGGTGGCGGAAATAAGAAGAGTGCTCGCGGTGGCGGGAGAGCAATTATGAGCGGAGATGAATTTTTAAATCAGCTTGTTTCTTCTTTACAGTCGGCGGTGTAAAGCATTTTTAGTAAGGATAGCTAACAGCTATCCTTACTCTATACTTACAAACCAATATTTTGTTTCAAGCCTTGATAACTCCCTGCACTTGCAAAACCTTCACTTATAAGAGTGATAAAAGTTTCCGAAAAACCATATTGACTTAAATCTTTAATCGGTACCATTTGCACATCATGAATTGGATTATGATCAAATTCATTAGAGGGTAACATAATTTCCCCTGTAAGCTTTTCAAGTAGAAATGTAATATGTAATAAAGATAGACTGGCATCCGGTTTATCACAAACATAGAGTAGCTTCTTAATTTTAACTTCTAATCCCGTTTCTTCTCTCATTTCTCTAATCATCGCCTCTTCTAACATTTCACCATTCTCCACTCTTCCTCCAGGTAAAGACCAATTCCTATTAGCAACTTTTTGCTTTACTAGCAATAATTTTTCACCTTCAATTAAAATTCCCGTAACACGAACTTGCATTACATTTTCCATATGTAATCTCCTCTTCCCATTATATTTACAAATTACCCCTTCCATAAAAAGAACGTACGTTTTATAATTGAAGAAAATTATGGAAGAAAGTAGTTGTTACATTCATGCGTCCACCTTTAACAAAGTCTATATCACTTGAAGATTTCCAAAACTATTATTGGTTAAAAGCAGAACTCCAAACATTTTGTCGTGAGAATGGGTTGCCAGCTAGCGGCTCTAAGATTGAAATAACCGATTGTATCTCACATTATTTAACTACGGGGAAAGTCTTAAAAAACAGCTCTGGGCAAAAAGTGCGTAAAGCTTCCCTCTCTTATAAAGACCTTTCTCTTCAAACGATTATTACTAACAATCACCGCTGTAGCGAAGATGTTCGTGCTTTTTTCAAAGAAAAAATCGGAACAAACTTCCGCTTTACAGTAGCTCTTCAAAAATTTTTCAAAGAGAATGTTGGAAAAACATATGAAGACGCGGTAGCTTTTTGGCATGAAGAAAACGAACGAAAAAAAGACCCTACATACAAAACAACTATCGGTGCACAATTTGAATACAATCGCTTTACTCGTGACTTTTTCGAAGATCCAAATAATAAAGGGAAAGCAAAAGCTGATGCGATTGCTGCTTGGAACGAAATGAAAGCGAAGCCTGGTAGCAATATTTATGTTCCTCAAAAAGTAGAAAACTAGTTACCTCGCTAGTCTTCTACTTTCTCAAATAATAGCGCAATCCCTATCCCGCCTCCAATTCCTAATGTAGCAATTCCATATTTCATAGACTCTCTTTGTGCCTGATAAAACAAACGTGTTACAAGCATAGCACCAGATGCACCGTACGGATGACCGAGCGCAATTGCTCCACCATTTACATTTACTTTTTCGTACGGAATTTGTAACTCTTTTACGCAAGCAACAACTTTTGAGGCGAATGCTTCATTTATTTCAAAATAATCGATGTCCTCTACTTTTACATTCATTTCGTTTAATAATTTGTTCACCGCAAATATCGGACCAGTCCCTGGAAGCTTGGGATCCACTCCCACTACAGCACTACGAACGAAACGAAGGACAGGTTTATAACCTAACTTTCGGGCTTGTCCCTCTTCCATTACAAGAACGGCACATGCTCCATCATTTACACCGCACGAATTACCTGCCGTTACTGTTCCATTTTGTAAAAATGCGGGCTTTGTTCTTTTAATGATTCGTTCATAATTCATTTCTAGCTTTATAGATTCATCTAATAATCCATTAAAAGAAAATATTTCATCATGTATATATCCTTTTTCTAACGCTTGCAGTGTCCGCTTATAACTAAGACAAGCATACTCGTCTTGCATTTCTCTCGTTATGTTATAACGCTCCGCAACATATTCAGCCGCTACTCCCATGTCAGGATCACCAATTGTTTCAGGTGAAAATCGTGCTCTTTTTTGAAAAGGTGACGTACTTGTACTCTCTACTCCCCCGGCGATATAACACTTACCTGCCCCGCCTTGAATGAGATGACACGCAGTTCGAATTGCTTCTAAACCAGCACCACATTGCCGATCAATCGTTACACCAGGAATATGATAGCCAAGTCCCGCCTCTAAAGCAGATAATCTCGCAACATTCCCTCCCGGCCCCACAATATTCCCTAACATGACATCGTCTATTTCTCTCTCAATTCCTTTACTTAAAAACGTAAGAAGCGGCGTTACTAATTGCTGAGCTTCATAATCTTTCAACATCCCATTCTTCTTACCAATAGGTGTCCTTTTTGCTTCTACAATAACCGCTCTATTCATATATTTTCTCTAGGTTTTCAATCATATTTTTTGCTGCAATACGAGCGATTTTCCCGCTATTTGTATACGGTATTTCATCTACAAAATGCCATTCTTTCGGTATTTTAAACGAGGATAATCGTTGTAAGCAAAAACTTTTTAATTGTTGCTTCGTAGCACTTCCTTTTACGATGGCGACAGGTTTTTCACCCCAATAACTATCTTTCACGCCAACTACAACTATTTCATCAACAGCTGTATGTTCATGTAATACACTTTCTATTTCTTCTGGGAAAATATTAATTCCTCCAAATAAAATCATATTCTTCTCTCTACCTACTATATATATAAACCCTTCTTCATCTTCATAACCTACATCTCGCACTGTCATCCAGCCATCCGCAGTCAACTCTGGAACTAAAACCTTATCCAATATGTAGCCCATAAAAAACTGATCACTTTTCACATAAACAGTTCCTATCTCGCCTTTCTGTACTTCTTCTCCTGCTTCATTACATATTCGAACTTGCACATTATGACAAGGTTTTCCTACTGAATTTGGCCTTCTTTCGCTTTCTGCATCGACTAGTGCTGTTACAAAACTTAACTCTGATGCACCATAAAATTCATATCTTTTCGCATAAGGAAATATATTCTTTATTTTTTCTTTCGCTTCAGCTTCCCATTTCGCTCCTGACGAAATAATTTTCACTTTATTTTCTATTACTCTATTTTCTTTATATAAAGATTCAAGCATTGTCGGAACTGTATACATAACTGATATATTTTCAGTTTCTAACTTATCTAGTACTTGATTTGGAATGAACTTTCTCATAATGTACACCGTTTGCCCTACATATAATGCACTTATTGCCCCGTATAAGAAAAGAGAATGAACGAGCGTCCCAGCTATTAAAATCGAATCCTCCCTTTTCATATGAAAGTCATGTACATTACAATCAAAACTATGAACCCACGATTGTTGTGCACGTAAAAATGCTTTTGCTGTTCCTGTTGATCCTGATGTAAATCCCATATAAAAAGGAGCATTTTGTAAACTTTCTACAGGATTATATGTAGGAAGATAGTTCTCTATCATTCTTTTCCACTCATCAATTTCAATTACTCTTCCTTCTTCATCCGGTAGATCATTTACCTTATATCGCTCTGTCACAATCACATCCGGATTACTAATTGCAATTCTTTCTTTGAGCTCATCCTCTTTCCACTTTATATCTAACGGCACACAAACCCATCCAGACATCGCAGCCCCAGCAAATAGTTGTAAAAACTCCATACTATTTTCTAATACAATTGCTATCGTTTTATTCTTCGATTCTTTTTCATTCAACCAGTTTGCTACTTTACATACTGACTCAAACCACTCTTTATATGTTAATACTCGATCATTTTCCTTTATTGCTATTTTACTTGATAGTAAAGAGGCATACTTTTTATATTCTTTTGTAATCCCCATTTGAGACGTCCTTTCTTTACAAAATAATAAAAAGAAACACGCAATGAACGTGTTTCTTCTCTTTCTTATCCCGCATTTGTATATTTCCCACTCTTTAGAGCAGGCGTAATAATATGTTTCAATGAACGATGTAATTTCGTTACAAGAATTGCTGCTATAATCGCTTTTATGCAATCACTTGGTAAAAATACGACACTCACTTTCATCGTCTGCCATATAGAAATATCCATTACGAATGCTTGTACAATGATACCAAATACATAAACTACGAAAATACCACCAATTATATTAATGCATAATACTTTTATAATAGAAACTTCACGTAAACGCTCAATTAAATAACCAATAACAAATGCTCCTACAATATAACCAAGTAAATATCCTGCGCTTGGCCCAACAAATATACCTGGACCACCTCGTCCACCTGCAAGTAATGGTGCCCCAACTCCAACAATAAGTAAGAAAATAAGCTGACTTAACGCACCAAGACGTGATCCTAACAATCCACCAGCAAGCATAACACCGAGTGATTGTAATGTAATCGGAACTGGTGTAATAGCAAGAGCAATTGGAGGTATTAACCCTAACACTCCCATAATAGAACTAAATAAAGCGACGAAAACTAAGTTTTTTGTATTCATATTTGCTTCTCCTATTTGTAAACTTAAAACGATTTTTAGATAACATATTATAGGAGTTATATTATCTTTCTATTTAGCATTTGTCAACTTATTTTAAATATAGGTTTACAATTATTTTTTCAATTATTTCTCCTTATGCAAATGCTCAAGTTCTTTCCGAAGCGCCTGTTTTAAAAACTTCCCAACAGATGTTTTCGGAATTTCCTGCATAAATACAATATCGTCTGGTAACCACCACTTTGCAAACTGTGGTTTTAAAAATTCATATAGTTCTTCTTTTGTAACAGTGCTATTTGCCTTTTGTACAACGCAGGCAACTGGACGCTCTTGCCACTGCGGGTGTGGAACTGCAACAACGGCCGCTTCAAATATAGCATCATGTGCCATTAAAGCATTTTCAAGGTCAACTGAGGAAATCCATTCTCCCCCGCTTTTAATAACATCTTTCGTACGATCAACAATTTTCACGCAGCCTTCCTCGTCAACTGTAACAACATCACCAGTATATAACCAACCGTCTCGGAATCCTTCGACAGTACGATCATCGTTATAATAGCTTTCAGCAATCCAAGGTGCTCGTAAACATAACTCTCCCATCTCAGTACCATCCCACTTCACTTCACCGTTTGTACCGACTACTTTCATCTCTACACCAGGGACAAGATATCCTTGTTTTGAGCGGATTTCTAATTGCTCTTCATATGATAATTCTGTTTCATAACTTTTTAAACGTGCAAGTGTTACGAGTGGGCTTGTTTCAGTCATACCATATGCATGTACGAAAGGAACATTATATTTTTGTTCAAATGCTTTAATAACGCTTTTCGGTGCAGCAGCACCACCGCATAATATTCTCGTTATACTAGATAAATCGTAACTATTATTTTCTAATTCTTGTAATACACCGAGCCAGATTGTCGGCACACCTGCTGCTATCGTTACTTTTTCAGCTTGGATCATCTCTAATAAAATTTTTGGAGTAAACATTGGTCCTGGCAGAACTTGTTTAGTTCCAAACCAAGTAGCTGCAAAAGGAAGTCCCCAAGCGTTCACATGGAACATCGGTACAATTGCCATCGCCGCATCACTTTCCGATAAAGCAGTTGTATCCGCTAAACCGAGTGCCATACAATGCAGTACAGTACTACGATGCGTATATACAACACCTTTTGGATTCCCTGTAGTCGCTGACGTATAACACATACCAGCAGGTGTATTTTCATCAATATCTTTTACAAATTGGAAATTTGGATCGCCTTCTTCTAATAGTTTTTCATAATGATATACAGGTTCTAGCGTAGTATTTGGAAGTTCATCTTTATCAGTCATAATAATGTAGGCTTGTACAGTTGATAATTGTGATTGAATATTTTCAACGAGTGGTACGAGATCTTCATCTATAAGTAGAATGTGATCTTCTGCGTGCTGAATAATGTATGAAATATGTTGAGGAGATAAACGAATATTAATTGTGTGCAAAACAGAAGCAATACCAGGAATAGCAAAATAAGCTTCCACATGTCGATGATGATTCCACGCTAACGTTCCTATACGCTCGCCTTCTTTAATTCCTAATTTTTTTAACGCACTAGAAAGCCTTCTCGTCCTTTCACCTAACTGCTTATACGTTAACGTCGTAACTGTATCATGTGTCCGTGAAACAATTTCTTTCTTTGAAAACAGTTTTTCTGCTCTTTCCATCATAGAACTAATTGTTAGCGGTACATTCATCATCATATTGGTTATATCCCCCTTTAAAGCGTTTTTATTTTTCGTTCATTATAACAGACTTCTACAAATGATTACGACATTTTTCTGTATTTTCTGAATTATTTCTTTGGAAATAATTCAGAACGATAAAAAACATGTTTTGAATACATTGATTCGAAACATGTTTTTTATTTTTTATAAACTATCTACCTTTTTCCTTACTTTCTTTTTCAATTTAAAAATAAAACGATTACTGTATTCCTTATTTTCTACTAAAATCCGATACGTCTCTAACACTCCTAACACACGTACAAAAAGATAAACTCCGATAGCAATAAGTACAACACAATAAGGGTAATACTGCACTAATTCTCCTGAAGTTATATGCTTTTTCTCAAACAAAAACGGAATCGCTCCTGCTGCAATAAAACAAAATCCAACGATCACTACTGACGCATACTTCTTCTTAATAGTCGCATATCTTTTTGTCAATTCTTTTAGAAAGTTTTGATCAAATAGTAGTTCTTCCTTTTTCAATACATTGTATCGACTCTCTTCTATCGTTACAGGTGCCATCATTGCTCCGATCCCAAGCACTGCAATGATAATGACAAGAAACGTAGACATTGTTGCATTTTCTTTAAATAATAAGTACGGTATTGTAGATAAAATAAGCAAGCTAAATCCTAATGCAATATATTTAGAAATTTTTTGTCCATACACTACATACCCTTCTGCCATTTCCTTACTTACATAATAACCATTTTCCTTTTCGTTACTTTGCTCAGCAGTTTCTTTTAATAAATAGTCAAGTGATACTTCAAATACATTTCCAATCATTATTAACTTTTCAGTTTCAGGAAAACCTTGACCGTTTTCCCATTTACTAACCGCTTGCCTTGTTGTGTTTAATTTTTCAGCTAATGCTTCTTGAGAAAGGCCCTTTTCCTTTCTTAATTTAAAAAGCTTTTCACCAAATCCCATATGTGTGTCCCCCTTTGTTTTCTTACCTAAATTGTATGTAAACATTGCCTTTATCTCTATCTTCCCGCGGTTGCACTTTGTCAACTTACGGTTGCGAATGTGTTATATAGTAGTTTTGTATACGATTTAGCTATTATTCTTCTATGATTATGGCGTTAATAAACCACCTCTCTCAATAACCAATTATAATAATTAAAGGTAATTATTGTTATAAAAAAACAAAAAACTCCTTTATTCATTTAAAGGAGTTTTAAATATGAAATATTCCAAGAGGAGCTGTTTTTTCTTCCTCCTACTGCCTCACAATTTCTTCTATATATTTTTATGTGTCATATAACGAACCATGTACAGTATATGTTTTCATCTCTTTATCTGAGGCATACTCATATATATGTAAAATATTACTCTTATTAACTTTTCTAATAAAGTCACTTCCCAATAATCATAACGGCTTCTGCTTAAACTTTTCATAATGTCGTACTTTTAATAGAAGGATATTCCCGCAATCTGTACAAATATAAGCATCCACCGGTGAAGATGTGAACATCGTTTCCTTTTTCCGTATTTGTGCATATCCGACAAACTCACCTTCTCCTATGTTTTGAGAACCACAATTAGAGCATGCCTGCACGGCTTTTTGTTTCATGAGAGCACCACCTTTAATCTGTTTCCACTCCCTTCGACAGCTCACTTCCATTTCCCTTCCAAAAAACCTCTTATTCTCTCACATTTCAACAGGAATCTCAAAACAAAAATCGTATATATACCATGAAATATATTTATTAATGGAGGAATTTTATGACTACTGTTATAACACTCGATATAGCCACAGAAATTGAAAACGCAGAAATACATATGCTCTCTTCTAGACTAAAAGCATTACAAGCATTAGCTGAAAATCCAATGCAAGTACAAATGAAAAAGTTCGGGAGTGCCACTGCCTTTTCATCAAAAATAATTGCTGGTCCAGCTTTTAATACGGTAAAAGGTATTACATTTACAAATACAGATGAGGTAGATGAAATCGTCTCTTATTATCAATCGCTACAAATCCCTTGTCGTTTTGAAATTACACCCGCTCAAGGTACAGCCAAATTATTTCAATACTTATCTCAAAGAGGATTTTACCAATCCAGCTTCCATACCGCTTTATATAGTATACCGAGAGAAGACCCTTCCCTTCTTCCTTCTAACATTTCAGTACGCGAACTAAAAGAAAATGAATTTCATATTTTTGCAGACATATACGTACGCGGATTTAACATGCCATCCTTTACAAAAGATGGCGTCCATCAAAATAACGAAATTCTCTACAATAAACCTGGCTGGCATTTTTTCATAGCCGAAGTTCAAAACACTCCTGCGGGTATTGGTGTCCTGTATATAAATAATGGGATTGCATCATTAGCTGCTTCTGCTACTTTGCCAGAATTTCAGCGTAAAGGCTGTCATACTGCATTAATTCAAAAACGAATAGAGACGGCTATTGAATCCAACTGTAACTTAGTAGTTGGACAAGCAAAGTTCGGTAGCAGCAGTCAAAATAATATGGAACGTGCCCATATGAAAATTGCTTATACGAAATCAATATGGACTGCAAAAGACATGTAATTTACATTCTTTCTCTTCTCATTACAATTTTATGACACTTTCTTTTCTATCCTATTAATCATTTGAATATTCAAACTATATTTGTTACGCTATTACTAGATACATCATTCAACTTGCACTATGAAAAGAGAATTCTAATCAAACTACAAGGAGGAGAAATGTATGACTAAACATGATCATGGTTTAAAAGAAAAAGTAGAAGGTGCTATTGATAAGGTAAAGGGTGAAGTAAAAGAAGTTGTTGGGAAAGTAACTGACAATAAGAAATTACAAGCTGAAGGAAAATGGGATAAGGTGAAAGGCACTGCTAAAGATACAGTTGGTAATGTGAAAGAAAAAGTACATGAATATAAAGAACATAAGAAAGAAAAATAAAAAAGAGCCCATCGGCTCTTTTTTATTTTCCTTCATTCTTCTCTAACACGTATAAATCTTCTTCAATATTCGTTAATTTCTCACTTACAAGCTTTCTTGCATCTCCAATTGCTTGATTGTATGCAAATGGTCCAACTAATTTAATCATCTCTTCTATTAAACGCTCTGCTTGGAAACGTCCAATTTCATCTAAATCTTCTTCCATGAAAAATTGCTGAATTTGTGCTACAAGCTCTTCTTTTTTATCATTTGGTATTTTTATATTCATCATCGTTGTTACTCCTCTATATTTAAGATAATATCTTCCTTAACTCTACCATAGAAAAACGATTACCAGGACAGCTTTTTGTAACTCCTTCTAACTCCCTATGACCGAGTATATTCTCTTTCTTTATAGCAAATTGCTTCATAAATATTTTACATAAAGAATATAATGCATTCACTTGTGCAGGAGTTGGATCGTATTTATCAAAATTTCCCGTCATACATATCCCAATTGTATGGCGGTTATGATCTTTCGCATGCGCTCCAATATGTAAACCTCGTCCTTCCACTACAGTTCCGTCCTCTTCGATAAAATAGTTGTAACCAATCCCACTCCACCCTTTTACAGTTTGATGAAATTCATGCGTTTTATACACGTCCCATCCATCTTCAGCTGTATGGTGAATAATCAGTTTGTTTACTTTTTCTAAAGGAACTAATTCATCTTGAAATGTTAGATTGACACGTTTAATTTCCATTTGAACTGCCTCCTCTTAAAAATCAATCATAATAATCGTTTTATCATCTGGTCTTATTCTCTTTTCCCCTTCCAGCTCTTCAATGATTGCTACATATTCGTTTATACTATTCTTTCTTATATATGCAACTGTTTGTTCGAGTGGCCAATCTGGGTGAAATAACCCGTCTGAACAAATAAAAATTCCACTCACTTCATCTATATGTAATTCACCATGTTGTAAATAATGTATCGCTTCTTTCATTCCATTTGCAACTGAATAACCATTTGGCATATTTGCAAGATAACGATTGTACTTTAACTGTTCTCGAACATCTTGAAAAACATGTTCCTCCGGGACAGATAAACCTTTCTTACGATCTTCTTCCCTCTTCCTTTTTGCTCGGTTACTAATTCCTTTAACTGTGTCTTTCGTTAATACTTGCATCGTTCCATTTTGAAAAGTTGCGACAATCATACAGTCCCCAAGCTGCGCATATTCAATTTTCTCACCATCTATTTGAACTGCCGCAATACATGTACACCACAAATGATCTTTCTTTCTCGTATCTACTTTATATTCCAACATTTTGCTTTGCAATGCTTCATTTGCTTTTGCAACTGCAAATCGTAACCTATGATTCTCTCGTAATGAAGTAAAATAACTTGCAAATAAATGCGAAGCGATGTATGCTCCATTATGTCCATTTTCATCACCAAACGGGACAAGTGGTGTTGCACCGTCACATACACCATAAATCTTTTTTTCTTTATTACAAAAATAAGAATCCTCACATTCTTGCTTCAACGGGCTTTTCTGTTGATATGTTTTTATCTTCACAACTGTATCCCCTTTCAAATAATAAAATACTCAAATTCTTTTGATTAATCTAATTTACCGAAATAAACTGTTTTTACCCAAAACTTTCAATATCATATATAATCTTGAAATAATATGAATTTTTCAGTGAAGGACGGGAAAGAAATGGTCAGATTCCTTGGTGTTATTATCGGTTCTATTATTATTGCGGTTGCCTTTAATCTTTTCCTTATCCCCCACAAAATTTTAAGTAGTGGAATTGGCGGAATTGCTATTATTTTAGGAATTGTAACCCCTGTAAACACAGGCATTATTAACTTTGTATTAAACTTACCTATCCTTATTTTAGGGTACATAGGTCTTGGAAAAAAAGTAATTTTTAACACAGTTGTCTCTGTAGTTGTATTATCTGTTGCATTATACTACGTTCCAGTAAAAGTCGTAGCAACAGATCCATTGTTATCTTCTATCTTCGGAGGTGTCATCGCCGGAGCTGGTATTGGTCTTGTTTTTAACTGTAATGGATCCACTGGTGGATTTGATATTATCGGTATGCTTTTATCCCGCAAGCGAGACATTAAACTTGGCGGATTCCTTATTATTTTAAATGCAGTCGTTGTAATAATCGCAGGATTCTTCTTCACCTGGGATGTTGCACTTACAAGCTTACTTTCAATTTATGTAACTGGTAAAGTAATTGATGCTGTTCATACAAAACATCGTAAAGTTACACTTATGATTGTAACAAATGAAGCAGAAAAAATGAAAAAACAACTTCTTTCAACTGTTGTACGTGGAATAACGTTACTTGATGGCGAAGGTGCTTATTCAAGCGAGAAAAAGCGTGTACTTATGACCGTCGTTTCTCGTGAAGAATTAGCAAGTATGAAACTAACAATTTCTGAAATCGACCCGAATGCATTCGTTAATATTACAGAAACTGTAGAAGTATTAGGACTTTTCAGAAGAAGTTAAAGACTAGGTGGGAATCCACCTAGTCTTTATTTTGCATAAATTCAATTCGGTTTCCAAATGGATCTGACACGTAAAATCGAATTACATCTGGCCGTGCATAATCATCAATCACTTTAACACCTTGCTCTATAAGTGTTTGCTTAAATTCATTAATTTCATTCACATAAAAAGCTGGATGAGCCTTTTTAGCTGGTGTAAAGTTCCGCTCCACACCAATATGGATTTCTTGATTTCCGCATTTAAACCAACATCCACCTCGTTTTTTCAACTTTTCTGGCTTTGGAATTTCTTCCATACCAATTGTATTCCCATAAAAATCACGCGCCTCTTCTTCACACCCTACAGGTGCAGCTACTTGCACGTGATTAATCCCTTGAATATAATTTTTCATTTTCTCTCCCCCTCCTCTACCCTAATGTTATACGGAAAACAGCCGTCTGTAACTTACAAGAGGTTTATAAAACAATATAAGCTCCCCTTATTAACATCCTGCATTCACCTTGCAAAAAATAAAAAAAACAAAATTTATTCTATAACTTCCATTTTTTATAGAAATACACATTACATCTATATTATAGTTATGAATAGACAAATCTTTTTAGATGCTATTTGTACGGAGGAACTATTATGAGTCGTAAAAAATATTCACCAACTCAAAAAAAACGTCATCCGAACATTTCTAGACGTTTGCGAAACCATATACAAGATCGTTCATTAACAGAAATGTACGCATCTCTGTTCGAACACAATCCTGATAGTATTATTTCATTAAATTTAGAAGGAGTTATTCTACATATAAATCCTTCTGCCGAAAGAATATTAGGTTACACTTCTTTAGAATTAGAACAGAAAAATATTACCTCTATTTTAGAAGCCCATATTTCTGAGCAAGTATTACAAAATATAAAGAATACTGAAGCGGATAATCAACAAGAGTATATCTTATCTATTTATCATAAAAATGGATTCTTATTAGATGTTGTGACAAAACTAGTTCCTATTTTTGTTCAAAATCGTCTTACTGGCGTATATGCTATTATGAAGCCGCTTGAAAAATCAGAAAGAATTGAGAATATGCTAAAAGAAAGTGAGAAGAGATTACGTACATTAGTAAACTCCATGCCTGCCTTTGTTATATTTAAAGATCATGAAGGGCGCTGGCTTGAGGCAAATGACTACGCACTTTCTTGCTTCAATTTCCATCATGTACCTTACCATGGGAAAAAAGATAGCGAACTCATTCAATATAATGAAGCATACCGAGAAGCTTTTTTACATTGTGAAGAAATTGATGAACTAGCATGGCAACAAAGACAAATTCTTCATGGCGAGGAATTTATTATACATAGAGATGATTTCGATCTAATCTTAAGTATATCAAAAGTCCCGCTTTATCATCCTGACGGTTCTCGCAAAGGTCTTATCGTGATGGGGAGAGATGTTACTGAGCTAAAAGAAACTGAAAAGTTATTACGAAAATCTGAGAAGCTCGCAGTAGTCGGACAACTGACAGCTGGAATTGCCCATGAAATTCGAAATCCACTCACTTCTCTAAAAGGTTTTCTAACGTTGCTCCTCCCTGAAATAAATGAGGAGCAAAAATGGTATATCGATGTTATGTTAAGTGAGATTTCACAAATGGAATCCATCACGAGTCAATTTATGGCGATGTCTAAGCCACAAGTATTATCTATCCAAACTTGTAACATACAAACTTTAATTGAAGAGGTAGTTACATTTATTTTACCGACTGCAATTATGCATAGCGTTCATATCATCATGGATCATTTTGATTACGTATATGATATTCAATGTGACGGTAACCAATTAAAACAAGTTTTTATAAACATATTAAAAAATGCGATAGAAGCGATGCCAAATGGCGGAAATATTTTCATTCAAACAAAACCATTAGAGGATAATTTCATCTTAATACGAATTATCGATGAAGGTTGTGGCATTCCAGAAGATCGTATCTCCCGTCTAGGCGAACCTTTTTATAGTTTAAAAGAAAAAGGCACAGGACTAGGATTAATGATGTGTTACAAAATAATTGAAGAACATCATGGTAAATTACACATTTCAAGCGAATTAAATAAAGGTACGATTGTTGATATTGAGCTACCACTTTCTTCATCTCATCTTGCAATCCAGTCTTAAATAAAAAAGAAGCATCTGCTAATCGTTAGCAGATGCTTCTTTTTTAAAATGCTTTGTCATACCACTCTTTTGCTTTTTCTACTTCACCCATCGTTAATTGATGCCCTCGATTTTCCCAATGTATTGTTACATTCGCGTTTGCATTTTCTAATAGTACCTTCAATTCCTCGGACTCTGCTGATGAACAAATTGGGTCATTTGTCCCAGCAGCAATAAACACAGATTTCCCTGCTAAATTTGCTAATTGCATTCCTCTTCTTGGTACCATTGGGTGATGAAGCACAGCACCTTTCAATGCATTTTCGTAATGGAATAATAAGCTTGCTGCGATATTTGCCCCATTCGAATAACCGATAGCTACAATGTTATTTCTATCGAATTTATATTCTTTAGCCGCTTCATCTAAAAATTCATTTAATTCCTTCGTACGGAAAATTAAATCCTCTTCATCAAAAATGCCTTCTGCTAATCGGCGGAAGAAACGCGGCATCCCATTCTCTAACACATTTCCCCTAACGCTTAATACCGACGCTTCCGGATCAACTATTTCTGCAAGTGATAGTAAATCTAATTCATTACCACCTGTGCCATGAAGTAATAACAACACTGGTTTTGACGTATCTTTTCCTTTTTGAAAAACATGTTTCATCATAATCCTTTTCCCCCTTCAATCACTTTAATCTAAATTTCTCACTTCAAATGGTAAAAGCGTTTGTTCAATCTGTTTTCTATGTTGTTCATATTGTTCCGGTAACTTTAATTCCTCACCCATCGTCTCTAACGATTCATCATGAGCGAAACCAGGAGGATCTGTTGCAATTTCAAATAAGATTTCACCATGTTCTCTAAAATAAATCGCGTTAAAATAATTTCGGTCTTGTACAGGAGTTACGTGATATCCAAAACGAGTCATATGCTCTTTCCAGTCTAGCTGATCTGCATCGTCACTCGCTCTCCAAGCAATATGATGAACTGTGCCAACGCCCATTTGGCCACGACCGATTGTTGATAATTTCAAATCAATAATATTTCCAATGTCAGCAGAAGAACGGAATCGAACAAATTCACCCTCTTCTCCAATTTTCTCAAGACCCATAATATGTTCTAACAATTCAGCTGTTTTTTGAGGCTGTGCAGATAAAAGAACAGCACCTCCAAACCCTTTAATTGCTACTTCTGGTGTAACTTCTCCAAAACTCCAATTATTTAATTCGCCTTCTTCTCTTTCAACTAATTCTATATGCAAACCATGCGGATCATCAAATTCTAAATAATGTTCTCCAAAACGAGTCATTTTTGTATACGAAACATCGAATTTTTCTAATCTATTTTCCCAAAACTCCATTGCACCTTTTGGTACAACGTAAGACGTAATTCCTACTTGACCATCTCCAATAATACCTTGACGAGCACCTGCCCATGGGAAAAACGTAATAATTGTTCCAGGCTTTCCTCCTTCATTTCCAAAATAAAGATGGTACGTACCTGGATCATCAAAATTCACTGTTTGTTTCACTAAACGTAACCCCAATACACCAGCATAAAAATCTACATTTTCTTGTGGATGTCCTACGATTGCTGTAATGTGGTGAATTCCCATCGTTTTCTTTGTCATTTTCTCCGCCCCTTTTTATTTCATTTTAAAAACTTTTATTCATTAAAACTCATTATTCATTTTGTCCATACTGAAAAGTAAAATCCGTCATTATAATCTTATCTCGAATTCGAGATATTAATTATAATATCACACTTGAATGTCTACTTTATCAAAATCATCTCAAATTCGAGATAATTCTCAAAAAATATTTACTCTATTTAAAATCTGTATTCATAACATAAATTATCTTGAACTCAAATTTATTATAAGTTACTTACTTTTAGTTGTCAACGAATTCCGTATTTTCATTTTAAATAAAAAGAGAGTAAACGCCAGTTTCGTTTACTCTCTTCGCTAATTATTTCGTTTCCTCTTCCAGCACTGCTTCCATCTCATTAAATTCACGATGAACTGCCTTAACGGGTTCTTTCGTTAATAAACTTACAACGATAACAGTTAATAAACTACAGAAGAATCCAGGTACCATTTCATACATAGTCGCTTTTAAACTTGGAATTTGTACCCATGCTATAACAACTACTGCACCAACAATCATACCTGCAAGAACGCCCCACTTATTCGTCCTTTTCCAATATAAACTTAATAAAATAGCTGGTCCGAATGCTGAACCGAATCCAGCCCAGGCATAACCTACAAGTGTTAAAATTGTATCACTTGGATGATACGCTAAAACAACTGCGATCATAGCTACTACTAATACTGATAATCTACCGATAAATACAAGTTCTCTGTCACTTGCGTTACGACGGAAAAATGTTTTATAAAAGTCTTCCGTTACTGCACTTGAAATAACAAGTAATTGTGAGGAAATACTACTCATAATCGAAGCCAAAATAGCTGATAATAAAAATCCTGTAATGTATGGATGGAATAAAATATTTGAGAATGTTACAAAGACCATTTCTGGATCTTGTAATGTCGCATTATTTTTAGCATAATAAGCGATACCAATTAGACCAGTAAGCATTGCACCTATAATTGAAATCGTCATCCAACCGATACCGATTCTACGAGAAGTTTTTAAATCTTTAATAGAGGTAATTGCCATAAAGCGGACAATAATATGTGGTTGACCAAAATACCCAAGACCCCATGCTAAAAATGAAATAATACCAAGTATTGTAGTCCCTTTAAACATATCTAAATGTGATGCATCAACTTGCTTAATCGTATTGAATGTTTCTGTTACACCACCGACATCCGTAAAAGCAACAATTGGCACTAGTACAAGCGCAATAAACATAATACACCCTTGCACAAAGTCCGTCCAACTTACGGCTAGAAAACCACCAAATAGTGTATACGCAACAACGACACCCACTGTTACAAATAAACCAATTTTATAATCAAGGTTAAAAGAATTTTCAAACAAACGTCCACCTGAAACTAAACCAGCCGACGCATAAAATGTGAAAAATACTAAAATGACGATAGCGGAGACAAAACGAAGTATTTTCGTACGATCTTTAAACCGATTTTCTAAAAAGTCTGGAATCGTAATTGAATCATTTGCCACTTCTGTATACGTTCGTAAACGCGGGGCAATGATTAAATAGTTTGCATAAGCACCTATTAATAAACCTATCGCAATCCATACACTTGATAATCCTGTTGCATACATCGCACCAGGTAATCCCATTAGCATCCAACCACTCATGTCAGAAGCACCAGCTGATAAAGCTGTAACTGCTGGACCGAGTCCTCTTCCGCCTAACATATAATCTGATAAATCGGATGTCTTCTTATAAGACCAATATCCGATATACAACATACCTGCCATATAAATAGCAAGCGAAACCATAATTTCAATCTTCACCAAATCTCTCCCTTAGCCCATAAGCCATTCAAAATTTCGAAAAATGACTTTTTCTATTTTCTTGTATTCGCTTATGGTTCCCTACCTTAACAAACATTTTTTGTTCTTTCAAGTGAACGAGCACTTTTCATTACATGTGAAAACCTTTATAAACGCCTTTATCCCAGTGGATTACAATGATTTTTCAAGAAATTCAAGTAAAAATATTCAGAAAATTAAACGATGTTTTTTTCACACCTTATTTTCATTCGTTTACCCGATAAATTTTAAAAGAAAAAGCCATACAAATGTATGACTTTTAGCTTATTGACATCTCAATTTTCTCTTTCTCTACATATACTTTACGAAATTTCATATAGCATCCAATACGCCAGGGTACTATATAACAAACCGCAAGAGTGTAGAAAAGAATGCCAATTGACTTTGGATCTAAACCTTGTAAATGTCTTCTAAAATAAGCACGTAAAAGAACGATAACTAAAAATGTAGCAATAAAAGCGATACTTTTTTTCGCATAAATTTGGCCATCTTCTCTAACTTCATACCCACTTAAAATAATAAGTGGAATTGACAATAACAGACCGATCCCAGCAGCTATACCAATTTGCCAACCAACAAGTTGTATCGGTGCAGCATATAAAGAAAAACCTGGTAATAAGAAGAATAATGGCAATAGTAATCGTCTTCCTTTATTTTTAATTGGTCGATTCATAGAACGCATGCGTCTAAATATAACGAGCCCTATGACGAGTAAAAAAATTGTAATACTGTACGAACCTTGCTGCAAGTAAATCTCTCCCTAAAAATAGTCATTTTTAAAAACACTTCCCTATTATACTCCTAATTTTTCCAAACAATATGATTATTCCTCTGAAAAATCTTACATATCAAATATACTTTTAGATTTGATTTACTATAGGAAACAATTCCGAAAGAGGAACTACTCTCCCCATCTCGTCTTTAAACACAATATGCTCTCTAGTTAAATGGCGCGGGCTCTTCACTCCCGCTGCCGCTGCTAATGAAAATAAACTATATCTCATACTAATAATATAATTCATGACTCGCCACTTCTTCTCATACGGATCTAACGCTTTTTGATAATGCGGATTCGTCGTGGCTACACCAGATGGACATTGGCCAGAATTACATTGAAGGGCCATAATACAGCCGCTTGCCATCATAAATCCGCGGGCTGAACTTACAGCATCCGCTCCAATCGCTAAAGCAATCGCCACTTTATCTGGTGTGATTAATTTCCCCGATGCAAACACTTTGAATTTGTCCCGAACACCATAATGATTCGCTGTATCAATACATGTCAGTAACGCTGGAATAAGCGGCATTCCCATACTATCTGCCATCGATTTATACGTCGCTCCTGATCCACCTTCTGAACCATCAATTGTAATGAAATCTGGATAGATATTTAACTCTTTCATCGTTTTAAATAAATCTTCCAAAGGCTCCTGCTGACCAATTACAATTTTCATTCCAACTGGTTTACCGCCGCTTTCTTGCAACTGTTGAATAAAACAAAGTGTATCCGTTGCATTCTTTAAAAATGAAAATCGATTCGGTGAATTAATCGTCTCTCCCTTTCTGACGTTGCGAACAGAAGCAATTTTCTCATTTACTTTTTGTCCCTCTAGATGACCACCACGTATTTTAGCACCTTGCCCAAATTTCAATTCGAATGCTCTAATATTACTTTCTTTTGCTTTCTCCCTGAATTTTCCCATTGAAAAATTACCGTCCTCATCGCGGTATCCAAATAACCCTGGACCAATTTGCGCAAGGATATTTGCTCCTGTATGTAAATGTTCTGGAATAACGCCACCTTCACCAGTATTAATCCACGATCCGCCTGCCATTTTTGCTCCAAAACCACTCGCTAAAATATAATTTTCTCCAATCGCGCCGTAAGAAGTCGCAGATGCACCAAACATACCATGTAGCTTCCACGGATATTTACGGTTCTCACCGACTATAATTGCATCATCTTCTTCGTACAGCCAAAGATTCGTTGTATCCGCTGTCAATTTTTCTCTTCTTGAAAATAACCCTTCTTTATGAATCACGTACTTTTTACCTTCTCGCTCTTGCGTGAAATTCACACTTAATTCCTCAGTCAATATCGGAAATAATGTATTAGCAATATAATAGCCAGAAGCTTCAAAATCTCGTTTTGATCCAAAACCAAGTATTTCAGAGCGATATTTCGCTAAAAACATAACACTTTGAAAATCATAACGTGAGAAAGGCTTTCCATCCGTATCATGATCAAACCAATATTGTCGAAATTCAGGCCCTATCTTTTCCAGTAAGTAGCGCATTCTTCCTAAGTATGGATGTAACTTTAAAATAGAATGATGTGTTCGTTTTTTTATAAAAAATGTAATGATAAAAAAGACGATTAAAAGCAACATTAAAAATAGTAATATACTAATAATAACGAGTAGCGTTTCACTCATCCCGCTTCCCCCTATAAAATCCCATAATAAAAGGAGAACACTCGATGTGTTCTCCTTTTATCTTTATTCATACTAACGTAACAAGATGCTCTTTCGCGTCATATTCAACTAAACTTTCAGCATGTTTAATTCGATGAACAAAGTCTGGATTAGCAATTAACGGTCTGCCGAATGCCACTACATCAATCGTTCCTTCTTGCAACGCTTCTTCGGCCTCTTTCGGATTTAAATTACCAACCCCAACAATTGTACCATCCCAATATTTTCTTACTAGTTGATGAAAATTCTTTCCGTCAGCAATTTCTTGCGTATAATTCATCGTTGAAGGATGGATCATCGTTAATCCAACTTCTTTGAACATATTTACGAACGTTTCAATTGCAAGCTCAGGATTTTCCCACATATAAGTAGGATTATCACCTTTGAAAGCAGAGAAGCGAAGAAGTGTTTTATTAGCTCCAACAGCTTCTATTACAGCAGCCGTTACTTCTTTCATAAACGTTAACCTTTGTTTTAAATTACCGCCATATTTATCTGTTCGCTTATTCGCAGAGTCATACGTAAATTGATCAATTAAATATCCGTGTGCACCGTGAATTTCTATTCCATCAAATCCAGCTTCGATTGCATTTTTCGCAGCTTGTGCGTATTGACCAATCACTTCTTGTATTTCTTCTAACGTCATTGCTTCTGGCGTATCAAACGGTTTACGAAAACGTGGAACATTTCCCTCTGCAGCGATAGCAGATGGTGCTTGCGGCATTTGGCCACCAATTATTTCATGATGACTCATACGCCCAACATGCCATATTTGAGCAATAATCGTCCCGCCTTCTTTATGTACTGCCTCTGTAACAGGTTTCCAAGAATCGATTTGTTCTTGTGTATAAATTCCTGGTACTCCTGGATTCCCTTTCGCTCTTGGACTAATGACAATTCCTTCTGTAATAATTAATCCAACTCCGTCAGCAGCACGCTTTCTATAGTATTCCACTACATCAGCACCCACTGCTCCAGTCTCATTATCTGCAAAGCATCTTGTCATTGGTGCCATTGCTATACGATTACGAAGAGACCAAGCTCCAATTTGAATTGGATCAAACAACTTTGTTTCTTCAACGTTTTCAAAAGATCCCCCAGCGTTTACATTTGTTCCTTCATAAATACTCGCTGCTTTATTACTTGAACTTGTCATCTTTCTTCCCCCTAAAAAATCTTACTATAATCGCATCATACTTACTTTTAGATAGTAACGTCAATTTTTACGACTTTACAATAAAAAATTCGAATATAGAAAAAATAAAATGCTATAAATAATATTAAAAAGGTTTCCTTAGAAGGAAACCTTTTTTGTTGAACATATATGGTTGTCAATTCATTTATCTCTTTAATATAAAAAATACCTTATCAATAGAAGTGAATATGGTTCAGTATTCTTCTAAAAATAATAACTTATATACCTAAAACAATGAAAGCCCTACCTCTCTTTCATCCTTACGGCTCCTCGTCCGTGCCAGTGTGAATCAGGATTGCAAAAATCAAGTAACTATTTTATCGAAGTATTCAATTAAACTTCGAACATTCATAAATGAAATTAAAAAATAAAAATGGATTTGATTGTAGTAATAACAATAGAGGTAATGCTCTAAAAGTGGTGTGAAAGAGTTGAATGTCTTTGAAATGATAAATTTTCTATAATTATGTTCCCAAAAAATTCAAGATCTTTTTTGGGATATAATACATTATTTGTAATGAACCTTAACAAAAGCTTTTTATCTGATTTTCTGTGATACCTTCAATTAATCCCAGCTCACTAATCAAAAATTCATATGCGTTATCTAACATCTTCTTTTCGCTTGCATTAAGTGCTTTTTCTTTCTGTATACGCATTAAATCACGCACAACTTCAGCACCTTCTTGCATTTTACCCGTCTTTATTTTATCAGTGTTCAATTTATACCTTTGTTTCCACGTAAGTAATCTATCTGACTCCCCATGTTGAAAAATATCCATTATGTGTACTAATGCGGTTATATCCGTAACTGGTCGTATATTCGAATTCGATATTCTCCCTGCTGGAATCATTAGTTCCATATTACTAGCCGACATTTTTATAACATAATACTGTTGTTTTTCTCCTGAGATTTCCTTCTCTTCTATGGCTTTAATTATACCTGCTCCCTGCATTGGATAAACAATGTTATCGCCAATTTGAAACAAATAATCCACCTCCATATATGGTAACCTTCTCAAGCTTAACATACTTTTAGTTTTTTAGCAAAAATTTTATTTTATCATAAAATTATTTTACAAGTCAACACTTCAGAAGCAAGAAATTAAATTTACACAATACACTATAACAACCCGCAATTTTATTAACGGTTCCATACACATTCATTCTCTTTTAACATAAAAACACATCACTACTTTTGAGTAGTAATGTGTTTTTGATAATGCATAGATAAAGATCTACTTTTCCGTCTATATACTAACCCGCTTACTAATTGTTTCCCTCGCTAAAAGAAAACTCATAATTACTTGCGCAGCTACTCGGCTCGTCATATCCCTAAAATCAAGAGTTGGATCAATCTCTACTATATCCATTCCTTGAACGAGCGGTTCTTTACCAAGGAATTCAATCGCATCTAGTAAAGTCGTACTATCCATTCCACCAGGCCCAATTGCTGGACAACCTGGTGCAAACGCTTGGTCTAGTACATCCATATCAAGAGAAATATAAATAGAAGTCACACCTTGTTTTCTTAATACTTCAATACTTTCCGTGATAATATCTTTTATTTCTCGCTCTCGTACGTCTTTCATTGTATACACTGTTACGCCATGCTCTATTGCATATTCATGGTACGCACGTGCGTTAGAAAAATTACGAATTCCAATTTGAACAAGTTGTTTCCCTGTAATGACATCATTTTCTAATAAACTACGGAATGGTGTACCATTTGACGGGCCTCCATCATCTAAATTACGTAAATCATGATGAGCATCAAATTGAATAATCCCGACCTTTCCTTTACTGTTTGTAAAGCCTGTTATACTCGGAAAACTAATCGAGTGGTCACCACCAAGAACGATTGGTACCATGTTCGGATTTACTTTCGTTACATGACCAACTGTTTTCGCAATTCGGTTATGACTTTCTTTTATATCCGTCACATGCATCGTGATATCGCCGCAATCATATAAGACACTTTCTTTCATATCGTGTTCTTCTGTAATTGCGTACGTACTATATGCATCTAACATCGCACGAATTGTTTTTGGAGCAAAACTTGCTCCTGAATGACTAATAGATGGCTTAGAAAGGGGTGCTCCAATTAAGGCAGCACCGAATATTTCTACGCCTTCCTCCCAATCTTTAATTATCTCACTCCATTTTGTCACTTCACGATCAATAAACTTTGCATTCTTCTTTAAATAGTGGCCGTGCTCCACGATTGTTCACCTCTTGTATATGCAATATTACCATTCTTCCATACTGTATTCACATGACTTACGCCGTAATGATACGGTACGTAAGCATAATTATAAGCATCCCATAAAACTAAATCTGCCTTACGACCAACTCTAATTTTCCCAGCTACATCACCACGGTTAATGGCATATGATGAGTTAACCGTTACGGCATTCCACACTTCTTCTGGTGTCATTTTCAGTTTTAGCATCGCAATGCTCATAATAAGCTGAATATTTTCAGTTGGACAGCTACCTGGGTTAAAGTCTGTAGCTAACGCAACTGCAACACCTTCATCAATCATTTTACGACCACGAGCAAAGCTTTCTTTATTTAAATAGAAAGTTGTTCCTGGTAATAATGTTGCTACTGTATTCGAGTTTGCAAGCATTTCAATCCCTTTATCAGAAGCGCCAACTAAATGGTCCGCTGATGCTGCACCAATTTCTGCCGCTGCTTCCGCACCACCAAGAGGGTCTATTTCATCCGCATGAATTTTCACATCAAAGCCAAGCTCTTTCGCTTTTAATAAAAACTCTTTTGATTCTTCGACAGAGAACACACCTGTTTCACAGAAAATATCAACGAACTCCGCTAATTGCTTCTCTTTCATTTCTGGCAATAAGTCTAACATCCATTGTAAAAATTCTTTCGATCTACCTTTATATTCTTTCGGAACTGCATGAGCACCTAAAAATGTGGAAACTAAATCGATCGGATGCTCTTTTTGTAATTGTGCTGTTGCCTCTAATTGTTTCCATTCCGTCTCATCATCTAATCCGTAACCGCTCTTCGCTTCTACAGTAGTAACTCCGAAAGATAGCATACGGTCTAAATGGAATTTCGCTTTTTGAACAAGTTCTTCCTTCGACGCCTGTTTCGTTGCATTTACAGTTGAAAGAATACCTCCGCCTTGTTCTAAAATTTCTAAGTACGGAACTCCTTGTAATTTTAGTGCGATTTCATTTTCGCGAGATCCACCAAATACAAGATGAGTATGCGGATCAACAAGACCAGGAGAAACCATTTTCCCGCCGCAATCAATAACTTCTTTCGCCTGAAGTCCTTTCGCTTCTTCCGCTGTTCCAACGAAAGTAATTACATCATTTTCAATTCCAACCACACCGTTTTCGATAACAGGAAGCGTGTTCATCGCTTCCCGCCTTAACAAGCCATCTTCTTGATCCATTGTTAGTAATTGACCGATATTTATTAGTAAAGTGTCCAGCATGTTTTCTCCCCCTTATTTCATCATTGGAATGTTAACGCCTTTTTCTTTCGCAGTTTCCACTGCTAAATCATATCCTGCATCAACGTGACGAACAACACCCATACCAGGGTCAGAAGTTAATACGCGCTCAATACGTTTTGCTGCTGCTTCTGTTCCATCTGCAACAATAACCATTCCAGCGTGAAGTGAATAACCCATACCAACGCCGCCACCGTGGTGAACAGATACCCAACTCGCACCGTTTACACTATTAATTAATGCATTTAAAATTGGCCAGTCTGCTACTGCATCACTACCGTCTTTCATCGCTTCTGTTTCACGGTTTGGAGATGCTACTGAACCGCAATCTAAATGGTCACGACCAATAACGATCGGTGCTGATAATTCACCATTTGCCACCATTTCATTAATGATGCGGCCAAACTTCGCACGCTCACCGTAACCTAGCCAACAAATACGTGATGGAAGCCCTTGGAACTCCACTTGTTGACGCGCCATACGAATCCAGTTACATAAATGCTCATTGTCAGCGAATTCTCGTAAAATTACTTCATCTGTTTTATAAATATCTTCTGGATCACCAGAAAGAGCTACCCAGCGGAATGGTCCTTTTCCTTCACAGAATAATGGACGAATAAATGCTGGAACAAATCCTGGGAAATCGAAAGCATTTTTCAAACCTTCATCGAAAGCAACTTGGCGAATGTTATTTCCATAATCAAATGTAATTGCGCCTTTTTCTTGCATCGCAAGCATTGCTTCTACGTGCTTTGTCATACTTTCTTTTGATAATTGTACGTAACGTTCTGGGTCTTCTTCACGAAGTTTCGCTGCCTCTTCTAACGTATAACCTACTGGAATATAACCGTTTAATGGATCATGAGCAGATGTTTGGTCCGTAACTAAGTCAGGGATAATATTACGATTTACTAACTCAGGTAAAATTTCTGCTGCATTACCTAATAATCCAATTGAAATAGGCTCTTTCTTCTCTTTATACTCGTTTGCAATAGCCAATGCTTCTTCTAATGATTCTGTATACTTATCACAATATCTCTTTTCAATACGACGATCGATGCTGCGCTTATCTACATCAATAGCAATGACAACACCGCCATTCATCGTTACAGCAAGAGGTTGTGCACCACCCATACCACCTAAACCAGCAGTAAGTGTTAATGTACCTTTTAATGAACCATCGAAATGTTGACGAGCTGCCTCACCAAATGTTTCATATGTTCCTTGTAGAATCCCTTGTGTTCCAATGTAAATCCAGCTACCAGCTGTCATTTGTCCGTACATCATAAGTCCTTTTTTCTCTAGTTCTCGGAAGTGATCCCAATTCGCCCATTTTGGTACTAAGTTTGAGTTCGCTAACAGAACGCGCGGTGCATCTTCATGTGATTTAAAAATGGCAACTGGTTTTCCTGATTGAACAAGTAACGTTTCATCGCTTTCTAACGTTTTTAATGAATCTACAATTGCATTGTAGCTTTCCCAGTTACGAGCTGCACGGCCAATTCCGCCATATACAACTAATTCTTCTGGTTTTTCAGCAACTTCAGGATCTAAATTGTTCATTAACATACGAAGTGCAGCTTCTTGCACCCACCCTTTCGTTTGTAACTCTGTACCTCTTGGCGCGCGAATTGTTTGTTGTACTTTTTCCATTTCAATCTCTCCCTTTTCTCATTTTATAGTGCTGCATTTACATCTAATCTTTCTTTTATCGAATAATTCGTTTTTAACCAATGCGCAATATTTTCAATATCCGTTGAGAATATACGGTCATTTGTAATAGAAGGTACTTGCTGACGACCTTGATGGTAGAAGCTCTTCGTCACTGTACTCATGTTTTCAATACCACGATATTCTGCTGCTTGCATTGCACAAATCATCTCAATTGAAAGAACACGTCTTGCATTTTGAATAATTTGATGTGCATGGCGTGAAGCAATTGTTCCCATACTTACATGATCTTCTTGGTTAGCTGACGACGGGATTGAATCTACACTCGCTGGATGTGCTAACGTTTTATTCTCAGAAACAAGTGATGCTGCTGCATACTGCATAATCATTGCACCAGACTGAAGTCCTGGTTCTGGACTTAAAAATGGAGGCAAATCATTTAATTGCGGATTTACTAAACGCTCAATACGACGCTCCGAAATATTTGCAAGTTCCGCCATTCCTACTTTTAAGAAGTCCATCGCAAACGCAATCGGTTGACCATGGAAATTCCCGCCCGAAATTACTTTTTCTCCGCCATCAAAGATTAGCGGATTATCCGTTGCTGCATTCATTTCAATTTCTAATTTTTCTTTCACATAATTCAAAACTTGCCAAGAAGCACCGTGTACTTGCGGGATACAGCGAAGTGAATAGGCATCCTGTACACGTAGTTCTCCTTGTTTTGTTGTTAACTTACTATCATGAAGAATGTCACGAATTCTGCTTGCTACATCTACTTGCTCTTTATAACCACGTGCTTTATGAACATTTTCATCAAATGCATCAATAATGCCTTGTAACCCTTCAATTGTCATCGAAGCAATTAGTTCAGCTTGATACGCCGTTGCTTCTGCCTCTATATAAGAAAGAACTCCTTGTGCTGTCATCGCCTGCGTACCATTAATTAACGCAAGACCTTCTTTCGCTTCAAGTTCAATTGGCTCAAGCCCTTCTTCTGTAAGAGCAACCATTGCATGAACGCGTTTCCCTTTATAGAACACTTCACCTTCGCCTAATAATACGAGAGCGAGATGAGATAAAGGTGCTAAATCTCCACTTGCACCAAGTGAACCTTGTTGCGGGACAACTGGGTGAATTTTACGATTTACAAACTCAAGAAGCATATTTACAACAAGCGGTCTAACACCAGATACTCCTTTAAGCATCGTGTTCGCTCGTAAAATTAACATACCGCGTGATACTTCTTCAGGGAATGGATCGCCTATACCGCATGCATGTGACTGAATTAAATTGTGTTGAAGTGCCTTTACATCATCTTTTTGAATAAGCACATCACTGAACTTTCCAAATCCAGTTGTAATACCATAAACGACTTTTCCGTCCTCGACAATTTTCTCAACAACTTCGCGGCACTCCGCCACCTTTTGCATACTAGTTGGACAGGCTGTTACACCTTCCCCTTCAAGTAACAATCTCTTCATTTCTTCAATTGTCAATGTGTGTCCTGTTAACGTAATCATTCTTTTTTTCCTCCTTAAAAAGGCAAAAGGGGACCTTATCTTTTTAAGACAGACTTCTGTCCTAAAAAAGTAAGGCCCCCTTCTAACTAATAGACTATGGGCAAATCATATGTGATTAATTCCTAAACCAATCGCCTCATGCTCAGATCCTTTTACAGGTGCACCAATCGTTCCATATAGCGCAACAGCAACCCATTCGCCTTCTTTTTTTCCGTCGTATGGTCTACCGCGCACAATCGCAAATCGAAGTCCTACTGTACGAAGAACGTCTGCTAGCTGAATTTGACCTCTCGTCACTCCGTACAATGCTTCCATAATTGCATGATAAAGTGCATGTGTTTCTCTGTAAACATCTGTTTCAATAACTTGGTTGCTCTTAGCCGCTGTTTCCATTGCTGCTACAACTTTTTGCGAATTCATCGAACCCACTTTCCCCGTACAATACTTCCAACCTTTTGGAATAGATAATACAGGGCTTTCATTCTCATCCGCAAGTGCCAACAACATGGCCATACGACCAATTCGATGTGTTCCTTGGAGAAGCATGTGACTCTCTCATTTCTTTTAATTATTTGAATATTTCTTAATTTAAGAATATATGAAAACGGTTAAATCGTCAATAGTTTAAACTCACATTCAAACATTTTTTTCATCTCCTCCATTTGTGTACACAAATGATTTACACAAATTTTTCAGACGTGCTATAGTCTCACTAACAGATGCAAAGGGGCGATATTTCAATGACGAAGCGAAAAGATATTCATTTTCGAATTGAAGAAAAATTACTTGAAAGGTTTGAATCTGCACTTCAATATGAAGGTTTAAAGAAAACCGACGTATTAACACATGCGATTCAGCAATTTTGCACGAAGGTGGAATGTGAAAAAATGAATGATGTAAAACGGCAATATAGCGTCAGTAACAATTTACAAACACGTATCGATACGCATAAACATTACGAAGAAAAACAAGTGAATTTAGATGAAATCGTTATTGAACATTTACAACTTCAAGGGGAAGAAAGCATATTAGAGGTTGGGTGCGCTAGTGGAAAATTCCTTTCCCTTTTACAAACAAATGGTCATAAAGGCCCATTAACCGGGTTGGATCAATCCGAAGCTATGCTTGCTCAAGCTGCTAAGACGAATAACTTAATAGAATGGAAACGAGGGGATGCTAATAAACTTCCTTTTGAAACAAATTGTTATGACCTAATAATTGCAAGACATATGTTATACCATGTGAAAGACGTTGAAACAACAATTCAAGGATTACATAAAGTAATTCGTCCCGGCGGCTCACTTTTAGCTACAACAAATTCTAACGATACACTACCTCGTATAATTGAAATGTGTAACCGCATGTTAGACGCATTTGATTTACCGAAAACAACATCATCAGTCACTCCATTTTGTTTAGAAAACGGTAAAGAGATATTACAATCCGTTTTTCCAACTGTTGAAGAAACAGTTATTCATAATGCGCTCGTTTTTCATCATGCTACCCCAATAGTAAACTATATTTCTAGCATGTTTCCATCGCTAAATATACCCGATAATATGTATCTTCAAGCCGAGATGAAAGAATGGCTAACAGAAGAAATCAACAAGGAATTATCTCTCCATAACGGTATATGGCGCGATCCAAAAACGTTAGTAATTTATCGGTGTAAAAAAGAAAAAAGCTAGCATTTGCTAGCTTTTACACGTTTTCTCGTAAAAGTTTCTCCATTACTACATTGCCTTTACCACAATAAAAATTTGTATTATGTTCGTCTGCCACTCCAAAATAAGAGGCAATCACTATTCCAAATGCTACAAATGCATGCCCCTGTGCTGTAATAATATTTGAATGTTTCACAACTTCTTCATACACAAAATTTTTTACTGGAAAACAATCGAATTTTTGATAATCTATAGTCGCAGTATAAGAAATCCCCTTAAATAAGCCTGCTTTTGCTAGCGCATACGGTCCAGCGCAAATTGCCGCCACTAATTTTTCTTGTTCATGAAATTGCCGAATGATTGAAAAAAGAGTTTTTGCATCTTTTAACTGTACTTCTTCTCCACCTGGAATAAGTATCCCCTCATACTCATCTACACGTACTTCACTTACTTCTATATGCGGCTGCACTTGCAACCCAGTTTCACTTATAACCAATTCCTTAGTTAAACCTACTGTAATGATGTCATATTTCTTTTTCAGCAATGCTGTAGCTACCGTTATTTCAAACTCCGCAAATGTTGGATATACGAATAAAAGTATTTTTTTCATAACGCTTTCTCCTTCAACCATCTCATAAAATATGCCTCTAATTCGTCCACTGTTAATCTATTCGTGTCCAAATAAGTTACAGGAAATTGTCTATACCAATCTTTTTCCGTTTCTACTAATTTAAATTGCTCATCAAATGTACTTCGTTTTCTTGTCCTATCGTTATTTTTTCTATCATATACATTCTTTTTCGTCACATCTAAATAAAAAATAGCATCTGAACGACATTCTCTTAATTTATATAATTCATCTTTCAATCCAGTTTCTATATCCCACTCTTTCCCTATAATCATTGGATAAAAAAGTGTATAAAATTCAATATCTTCAGGTCCACGATCAAAAATAACAACTGAATCTTTCACATTTTGAAACTCCTTTATTTTTACTTCGATAAACATTTTTTGATTTATGATAAACCCTTCTTTTGAATTCACATCCAAATTTAATTGCTTTCGCTTTTCTACAATTGGATAAGGATTTTCATATATAACCGAATATCCTCTCTCTTCTAATCTTTTAGCCAATGTTGTTTTTCCGCTTGCCATCGGCCCTTGCAGTGAAATTACGTATGCCATGCCTCTCATTCCCTTACACTTTAGTACACCTATAATATACAGAAATTTGAAAACTCTCAACATTATATATATCATCTTGTTTCTTATTCTTATCTAACTTATAATGAAAAATAGAGATTATGACGGACGCATCAATAATGTAAGCTTGGAAATCCAAGCTTACATTATTTTTTGCTTTCCCTTTTCTAATAAAAAGAGTATACTAGATTGGAACGTATGTTCTTAATAATTACATACAGTAAGGAGATAGAACAATGGTATACGACACAAAAGCAATTTCTTGGAATGAATCTTTAAAACAACTTCAACGCCGCTATACAAACAAACAAGTTGACCGAAAAGAATTTGAGGATATTGAACTGATGGAATTCTTCCGCGATAACGACTACATTTCTTTACCTACACATATAAGCGGCCTATCAAAAACACGTTTTACTTCTTACTCTATTTTCACAACTGAAGATAAAGATCGTAAAGTTGGCACACTTATTATTGAGTATGTTGAAGACGATAATAATAATTTATGTGTTGAACAACTATACTTCGTTTAAACTATAACGCTTGGTCATTTTGACCAAGCGTTCTTGCTTTCTATTAATCTCACTGTATATAATATGAATAAAAGAAAACCGTAATCATTAAGGGGGGATATGCTTGCTCGAAGGATGGTTCAGTTGGTTCATTGTATTATGGACGGTTATTTTATTAGGACTTATGTCTATCGGTGGATACTTTATGTTCAGAAAATTTTTAAAACGATTACCAAAAGAAGACGGCATGTCCATTTTGGATTGGGAAGAACACTACATAAATAAAACGAGACATTTATGGGCTGACGAACAAAAACAATTGTTAGAAGAGCTTGTAAGTCCTGTTCCAGAACTATTTCGCGATGTTGCAAAATCAAAAATCGCTGGCAAAATTGGGGAACTTGCATTACAAGAAAATGCCTCTCAAATTACACAAGACTTAATTATTAAAGGATATATCATTGCCACACCAAAGCGTGATCATAAATTTTTAATTAAAAAACTACAAGAAAAAAAGATTGATTATTCTAACTATCAATCTTTACTCGCAAAGTAACTTCATATTATTTTCGATAAAAAAGACAGCGCCTTTGACGCTGTCTTTTTATTTGGTACATATACAGTTTTTAAGTTAGCTTCATATCTTTTTCATTATAAAAACCATCTTCTTTTTCCATTTCCTTCTGTAATTTCGTAAAGGAACGATACATTGCAATTCTCCATGACACAATCATCGCAAACGCAAGTAAGAAGAACATGCCACTAAGTTGTCCTAAATCAAGAGATTGGCTTAAGTATGTTTTAAATACAATCCGCACTACAAGTAATCCAATTAATATAAAAACAAAGGCTTTTGAACGCTTCAAATAAATCTCTTGTCCTCTAATTTCAAATTTAGATGTTTTAATAAGAAAAATAGAGAAAATCAAACCGACACCAATTGCTTCTAACATTTCTGCTGGAGTTAATCGAAATTCAGGAAAAACATACATCAATGCGCCCGTACTCATAAAAAATGGTGGAAGTATAATTTTTTTCAATGTTGCAGGTTTCTTAGCTGCTTTTAAACGAATAAACATCGCACCGACAGCCATACAAACAGCAACGATACTGGATAAAACAACTATGTTCATATTTTCTCATCCTTTTTTGTGGCTATATGCAAAATATACTTTCATTATATGCTTTTCCGTTAGTATTTCCAACATTTTCGCAGAATAATACTAAAAACCGGTAAAACCACCAAATAAACTTGAGAAATATACGATAATTTTCGTCATCCAGTTAAAGTATAAGAAGACACCCATAACAATCATAATATATCCTCCGATTTTCATGAAGGCCATACTATTTCTTTTAATCCAAGACATTTTCGTAATAAAGAATGACAGTACGAAAAACGGGATAGCAAATCCAAGTATGTAAGCAATCATGTAAATCATTGCAGATTCTGGGTTTGTTGCTGCTAATCCAATTACGGACACTAGAATTGGTCCGGTACATGGCGTCCATCCTGCTGCAAAGGCTAATCCAATTAGTACTGATCCAAAATAGCCACTTGGACGATTTTTAAATGTAAATTTACGGTCTTGCATTAAAAATTTCGGCTTAAACACCCCGACAATAATTAAGCCGAACACGATGATAAAGATACCACCTAACTGTCTGATTAAATCTTTATAGTCAGTAAAGATTCCTCCAATAAAACTTGTACCAAATCCAATTGCAATAAATATAATTGAAAATCCAAGTAAGAAAAACGCTGTATGTATCATACTTCTTTTGCGAAGCATTGCATTTTCTTCTTTCAATTCAGAAACCGACATACCTGTTATGTACGATAAAAATGCCGGATAAAGCGGTAAGCAACATGGGGAAATAAATGATAAGAACCCGGCGCCAAACGCTAAAAAAATACTAATATCTTGCATCATTCCACTCCTCTCCCTAAATATTGTAACAAAAACACATAAAAATACTATGAACAATTCGTGAAATCACTTTTACAACGTGGCAATAAGAAAAACCACACTTCCCCACAGTTTCTAATAAAACGTTTTCATTTCCTTCTATTATATAGAAAAAACTCAAATGGATTATAAAACTCCTTTAATTGTTATTAACATAACAAAGGTAACATAGTTTCTCAAATAATTAGCACGCTACTAGTACGCCTATTTACATATTGGTTTAAAAAATATTTTTTTCAAATGCTGTCTCTATACAATGCAAAGTTGATTTTATAATACTTCTACTATTAATAATTTCAAGATTATGCATAAATATCATACTTTTATTATTATTCTATAAAATGTCATACTTTTCTTTCATTTGACCCTTTATTTCTAATTTTGTATACTTCCCTCTAGTTATATATTTTCGATACGGAACAACTTCATATAGATGGGAGGAATTTTTCATGCTTCGTTATTCTCTTTTAGTTTTATTAGGAGCGTGTAGTTATGGAATTTTAGCTATTTTTGTTAAGCTTGCATATGCAGAAGGATTTTCACTTGGAGAAGTAATTGGCAGCCAATATTTGTTCGGTTGGATTATTTTGCTTGCTATTACACTTCTATTTTCTAGACATCGCGTTCCTTTAAAGCAAGCATTACTTTTATTCGTTGCAGGAACATCTGCAAGTTTTACCGGAATTTTTTATTATGCTTCATTAAAAACTGTACCAGCTTCTATTGCAATTATTCTTTTATTCCAATTCGTTTGGGTCGGAATTATCATTGAAGCAGTCGCAACAAAAACATTACCTTCAAGAGAAAAAGTTATTTCTGTTATTTTCTTACTTGTAGGGACATTTTTATCCAGTGGTTTACTAGAACAATCAGCAGGTGCTTTCGATACGACTGGAATCATTTTAGGTTTATTATCTGCTGTTACATTCGCAACATACATTTTCGTGAGCGGAAAAGTTGCTGTTGAAGTACCTTCATTACCGCGCGGTGTTCTCTTAATGACTGGTGCTTTAACTTTAGTCATGATTGTATTTCCACCAACATTTATTTTTAATGGTGCCATTTCTCAAGGTCTTTGGAAATACGGTTTAGGATTAGGAACATTTAGTATCGTAATTCCATCTATTGCCTTTACAATCGGAATTCCAAAAATCGGTTCTGGCTTAGCGACTATTCTTGGTGCAGCGGAACTACCGGTTACAACAATTATGTCAGTATTCGTTTTAAAAGAGGCTGTACTATCTTCACAATGGTTCGGTGTATCACTTATTTTAATCGGGATTGCAATCCCGCAAATTGCATACGCAATGCGTGGACGCGGACGTTATCGTAAACATCATACGCATAAAAAAATAGCAGCATGAACGAGAGAGGATTTTCATTTGAAAATCCTCTCTTTTATTGTTGTATACTTATAGTAAAGATTTTGCTGAAGAAAGAAGGCATACTACATGGTATCTATTTCAAATCAACTAAAAGAAAAACTTATTTCCATCCGTCGACATTTACATGAGTATCCAGAACTATCATATGAAGAGTTCGAAACAACAAAAGCAATAAAAAATTGGTTAGAAGAAAAAAACATTACTATCATTGATTCCAATTTAGAAACAGGAATTATCGCTGAAGTGTCTGGTAATAAAAACGGACCAATTGTAGCAGTTCGTGCTGATATTGATGCCCTTCCTATTCAAGAAGAAACACATTTGTCCTATGCATCTAAAGTACCAGGGAAAATGCATGCTTGTGGACACGATTTTCATACAGCTGCTATTTTAGGTACTGCTTTCTTATTAAAAGAAAGAGAATCTTCCCTAAATGGAACGGTTCGCTTCATATTCCAACCAGCTGAAGAAAGTAGTAATGGCGCTTGCAAAGTTATTAATGCTGGACATTTACGTAATGTGCAAGCGATTTTCGGCATGCATAATAAACCTGATTTATCAGTAGGTACAATTGGCATTAAAGATGGTCCACTGATGGCCGGAGTTGATCGATTTGAAATTGAAATTCACGGAGTTGGTACACACGCGGCTGTACCAGATGCTGGCGTAGATCCTATTGTCGCATCCTCTCAAATTGTGATGGCACTGCAAACAATTGTAAGCCGAAATATAAGTTCATCTCATAATGCAGTTGTTAGTGTTACAAATATTCATGCGGGAAATACGTGGAACGTGATTCCTGCAAAAGCTACGTTAGAAGGAACTATTCGCACGTTCCAAGCTGAAACACGTGAAAAGATCCCAGCACTCATGGAGCGTATTATTAAAGGTGTATCTGATGCATTAGGTGTAAAAACGGAATTTCGTTTTTATTCAGGTCCTCCTGCTGTTCACAACGATAAAGCTCTTACAGACTTATCTACTCACGTTGCCACAAAGATGAATCTTAATATCATCTCGCCTAGTCCGTCAATGGCTGGAGAAGATTTTTCATTTTACCAACAGGAAATACCAGGTTCATTCGTCTTTATGGGAACGAGCGGTACACATGAATGGCATCATCCTGCTTTTACAATTAATGAAGAGGCACTGCCTATAAGTGCCGAATACTTTGCTTTACTAGCCGAAAGAGCACTTAAACAATTCTCATAAAAAAAGCCGTTCAAAGTGCATCTCAGCACCCTGAACGGCTTTTCTTATTAAGTTAAATCACGTTTTAAAAACACAGTATATGAAATACATAAAAATACGAACAAATAAAGTAGTAACATACATGATGCAAACGGGAATGTTACTCCATCAATAAAACTTCCATTCTTTGAAATACTATATAAATCTGTGTTTGCTGGCAATAAATATTTCGCCCAGTTATATCTAGTGGCTGCTAATAACGCAATATTGCCTGATAAAGCAAGGAATAGTGAAATACCAATTGCACCTCCACTAGATCTCGTTAACACAGAAATCATAAATGCAAACGATGCATACACAACCGTTGGTAACCACGATAAAACATAATATTTACTTGCTTCCACAAAAATATTTTGTTTTATTATATTTCCATCTTGGAAAATAAACTCACTCCATGCAGGCTGTTGGAATTTATAAATAACAAGTCCACATAAAGCGGAGAAAATCATATTAAATATAAACAATAAAGCTGCAAATATAACGATTGCTAAAAACTTTGCTGTTAAAATTTTAAATCGACTCGCCGGACGGATTGTTAAAAATTTATATGTTCCCCAGCTATATTCATTCGCAAAAATTGTACTTGCATACACGAGGATAAATGGGAGCAAAATTGGAAATACGATAAAACCTGTATCTCTCATGAAAGAAAGTGGAGAACTGCTTGCCGGTGCTGTATCCGTATCTAAATGCTTCATCTTAAGCTGGTATTCTTTTACAAGCTCATCCCCTGATTTTTCTGCTAAAATAGCTTCTTTTTTCATGCCAAGCTTTTTCTCAATTTCTACAGTACGTTCTGTATAATCTACTTTCCATCCTTTTGTTTCCGGTTCAAAATACTTTACCGTAACCCACCCTAATCCGATTATTAATACTGCAATAACCGCAAATGGAATAATCGTTCGCTTCCGCTTAAATATTTTATACAGTTCGTTATATACTAAATTAAACAATATCTTTTCCCCCTGTTAATTCTAAAAATTGCTCTTCTAACGTTTTTCTTTCTTCATATACACGATACACTTGAATGTTTTTCTCAAGCAATGTACGAATAACATTTGGGATTTCTTCATCTTTTACGTTAATAATTAATTCATTATCTTTTACTAAAACATCATGCCCTAACATTTCCGCTGCTTTATTCGCATCATCTACACGTATACGGATCGTCTCCATCTCTTCACTTTGACTATGCTGAATGTTTTGCGTAGCCACATATTCCCCGTGCTGAATAATGATAACTCTGTCACACATTAATTCAACTTCTGAAAGTAAGTGACTCGATACAAGTACAGCTTTTCCTTGTTCATGTGCAATTTTTTTTATGTACATTCTCATTTCATGTATTCCACTAGGGTCTAATCCATTCGTCGGTTCATCTAGTACCAACACATCCGGATCGTGAATAAGCGCCTGAGCGATTCCTAAACGTTGTCTCATGCCAAGTGAATATGCTTTTACTTTACGATTAATTACTTGTCCCATTCCTAACAATTTCACTACTTCATCGATACGTTCTTCGGTCACATTACCATTCATTCGTCCGAAATATGTTAAATTTTCATACCCGCTCAAAAAAGGATAAAATTCGGGTGTCTCAATTACCGCCCCAATTTTCGCAGCGGTTTTTTCAAATTGCTGTTTCACAGATTGACCATCAATCCATACTTCACCTTCTGTCATACGGATCATACCAACCATCATTCTCATTAAAGTCGTTTTTCCAGCACCGTTTGGTCCGAGTAAACCGACAACCTCGCCTTTTTTCACTTCAAAACTAATATTTTGTACAAGTGTCTTTGAGCCAATTCGCTTCGTTAACCGATCGACTTTTACAATTGATTGTTCATTTGTCATTCTATACAACCTTTCCTTCCCATTCTTTGTCAGGTCTTTTCACTGTAACATGATTATTTTTATGTGTAAAATGAACACTCCCCCACTTAGCAAAGCTTGAAGTGGGGGTTTCTAACGTTTCGACCTAACGGACGATTAACGTCAGAGGAGTTAACACATTAGCGAGCTGTTTCACGCCTAACCCCTCTATCCCATTTGTCCATGCATTTGGGATTACTTTTCGTAAAATGTTAGCCGCAGCATTTACATCAGCATTAATTAAAGTTTTATTTGCTGAACGATATATGCCGCGCTCTATTCGTTTTCCTGAAAAAGTTGTATTTTGGTCATTTTCTCCATACGTTGGAATGAAGTCGTTATCCAGAAAACTTGCTTTCGATGTATATGATTCTTCAGTTACAACAACTTGAATGCCTACAGCATTTGCTTTGTATGTAATCATTTGAATCAGTAAATTGTGCGGGATATGACAAAACGATTGGTTATTTCTTTTTCCCATATTCGTTTCTTGTTTCCAACTTTTGTTTTGACCAATAACGATTTTACAAACTTCTTCTTCTTGAGCTAGTTTTACGATATGGTGACTAACTTTATGGAAGACGTCTTTTATTTTCAAGTAACGTTTTTGATGAAGTTTTTCTATCCTTTTAGAAGTAAAAGGTCCTTCATTCGTTTGTTTTCCATTTCTAAGAATGCTTGTAAAATGACTCTTCATTTTGTTGTAATATTGATTTATGCTTTTGACATGTTTGCCCTTAACAAGGACAGGTTTCATACCTGTGTTTGTTACGATGGTTGCAAGGTTATCAATCCCTAAATCAATACTCATATAACGAGCATTCTCTTCAATCATTTGTTGTTCAGAAGGAACATCAATTACCAATTCCACTACATATTCATTGTATTTTGGAATCACACGAACTTGTTTCAGTTTACCTTCAGTGAAACCTAGTTTCCCAATATTTAATTGTAATTTCGTCTTTGGAAACTTTAAAAATCTACCGTTTTTAATGATACAATCTTGGTTTGTATACAGAATCTCTTTTTCAGAAGAACGAATATACTTTGGAATCCTAGGCGTTCCAGCATATTTGTTTGGATTCTTTTTATAGTCTTTTAAACTAGCAAAAAAAGATTTCCAATTTTGGAACAAACCCTTCATGATTGACTGGCTACATTGCGTAGGCAAAGCTCGATAATCATTTTGAATCATAGCCTTAAATAGTGCATCTAGAAAGTTGTAATCTACATAAGGTTTTTCAAAATTAGGTTCTGAAAACAAATTACATGTAATCTCTTTCTGTTCTTCTTTAGGCTTTAATTTCTCTTTTTTCAATTTCTTCCGATAGGCAAGAAGTTGTGTGTCATTCATCTTATCAATATTTTTATGAATATTATCCAGAACTTCTTTTTGCAAAGGCTGCAACTCTTTTTCTTGTGTTAATCCAGTGTACACCTGGCGTATATAAAAGTTTGTGGTGTTATACATATTCTTAGCGTTATGACAACATTCTTGAAAATAAGAATACATACGATGCCCTTTTTTAATCCAAATTTGAAGAGTTTTATAGTTTGATGGATTTTCCTTTGTCATTTTATTCACCTCCTTGTTAAGGATATTATAGCAAAAAAGAACGTACGTTTCTGTTTTTCTTGAAAATAAAATATTTCTTTCGATTCACCTCACCACCTTCATTTACGTTTAGAGGTGGGAGTCCTCTCAAAAGGCATTTCAAGAAAAAGGCATGATTTCTCATGCCTTTTTCTTGAAATGCAACGAATTTTTATCTTGTAAACTTTGAACAAATCGAAAACATTGCACCATCGATAATAGAAGGATAACAATCATAATTATACTCACTACTACTATTGCATATATTGTAATTGGCGCACTATTTACTCCTTGTATCCCTGCGATTTTCATAAAGATAACCGTAAATAATTTTAAAAATAGCATCCCATTAATTAATCCGAAAACAAATGCTGCTCCATAAATGAATAATTGCTCCTGAAATAATAAACATAGCACTTCTTTTCTTTTCATATTTTCTGCTACATAAGATGTAAACTCCTCTCTCCTCACATGCAAAAGGGAGTACATCATTTGATATGTAGTAAAAATACATATGAAAATTAGTACAATAAACAGCGTGTAAAAATACATTTGAAATACAAATGTATCCCCTACTTTCCAAATGGCTCCTTCATTAAATTGTAACGATATCATAAAAAACAAAATCATAGTACTCATAGCAATCCAAATAAATTGCTTCATCCTTTTGGTAGCAAATGTTCTAATATTTTTTCTCGCTAGCCGACATAAAGACATAAAATTCTTCCCCTACCTTATTACATACGCATTCTATACTACTAGTGTATAAAAATATGACATTTTAAACATCGCACTACAATCGGAATTTCTTCTAAGTCTTTAGTCCTAGAAAACGAAATGATAAAAAAATCACATTTAGAATATAATTGTAAAAAGGAGGAGATTGCATGCGTATAAAATTACTATCAATCTTGTCTTTATTATTACTCACAAGTTGTAGCCCACTAAAAAACAATGAAGTTGCCATTGTTGAGCCATACAAATTAACAAAAGAGCAAGCTTCTATTTTACAAATGACTCCTTTTCAAGAAGGAAATAGCATGTTTTATAACATTACGCTTAAAAATGATAAAGATGAAATAAATGCTACAATTGATTATTATAACAATGGTAAAAAAACAAAAGAAATTGCTTACATTGCTACCTCACATTTTCTAGAAAAGAAAATAAAACTCTCTTTCATATCGCCATACCCCTACTTTAATGAAGATGTACCAGAAAAAGGGCAATGGTATATTAATATTAATGGTGGTGCAACACTTGTTCCTGAAGAAGCGCCACCAATCGTAAATAGCTCTGCAACTACTACAATCCAATCTATAAAAAATTTAAAATACAATCAAAAAACGATTTTAGCTGCTGTAATCCAAACCAGTAAAGAAACTGTAATCGTTCCTATCATTGATGAAGAAACAGGCATTGATCTACTCTTAAAAGAAAATGAACACGTTTATCTATTTAGTATCGAGCTAAAAAAAGAACAATAAAGCGGAAATGCAACTTAAGTTGCATTTCCGCTTTATTGTTTAATAAGGTGTACTTTTATGAATCTGAATTAAATCCATTTTCTGTTACTACTATTACTCATCTTCTACTTCTATTCTTTTCTTCTCTCTTGCAATTTTTAAAAACTCTAGTAGCTCTGGATTACTATTCATTTTTTTGTAAGCCACTGACATTTCTGCAACAAAATTAGAATCATATAACTCTTTATATACAACTTCTGTTTTATATAACTTATTTGCCGACACGGGTATTACTGTAATTCCAATTCCTGCTGCTACAAGCCCCATAACTGTTTGATACTCTGTTGCTTCTTGTACAATACGCGGACTAAATCCAACTTCTCTGCAAAGAGATAAAATTGTATCATATAAAGCTGGCCATACTGGTCTCGTAATAAATACAAACGGCTCATCTCGTAAATCTTCTATATGTATTTCATCTTTCTCTGCAAGCGGATGTGCCTTTGGTAAACATAAGGTGCAAGATAACCTTTGAATTGGCTCTAATTCTAATAATTGTGTTGGAATTGGCGGACGTAAAAAGCCAATATCAATACGGTTATCATGAAGTGCATGAACTTGATCTGGTGTTGACAATTCATGTAATGCAACAGACACTCTCGGAAATTTCTTTCTATATTCCCTAACAATTGATGGTAAAATATCGTATATCGCTGCACCTACAAAACCAATTGAAAGTGATCCCACTTCTCCCCTTTGCGCACTTTGTGCAACTTCTACTGCTTTTTCAATTTGTTCAAACGCTTTTTTTACTTCTTTTAAAAACATTTCTCCTGCTTCTGTTAGTTCAACCTTTCTTTTCGTTCTTGAAAATAATGTAACTCCCATTTCTTTTTCTAATTGCTGTATTTGTTGACTAAGTGGTGGCTGTGTCATTTGTAAACGAGCAGCCGCCCGTCCAAAGTGTAACTCTTCTGCCACAACAACAAAATATTGCAAATGCCGTAATTCCATTTTTGGACACCCTTTTCACTTTCGATTAATATGTCTAATATATTAATAACATATAATTTATATATTAGACAAATATTTTGAATGAACGTATAGTAGAAATTGTTAATTCTTTTTTACAATTTTTATGTAAAAAAAGAAAGAGGTGGTTACTGTATGAAATGGTGGAAGTTAAGCGGACAAATTTTGTTACTATTTTGTTTCGCTTGGACAGGTGAATGGATTGCAAAACAGGCACACCTCCCAGTTCCAGGAAGTATAATCGGTATTTTTTTATTATTAATTTCATTAAAATTTAACCTAGTTAAAAAAGAATGGATACAGGACGGAGCAGATTTTTTATTAAAAGAACTTATTTTATTTTTCATCCCTTCTGCAGTCGCTGTCATACGTTACAGAGATACACTAACACAATATGGAATCGATCTCATTTTAATTATTATGATTAGCACTCTTTGCGTTACCTTAGTTACAGGACTTTTAACAGAATTGCTACTAAAGCGGAAAGGATCAACGCAATGATCGGATTTCTTTGTTTACTATTAACACTATTCACATATTGGATATCAAAAAAAATGTATCAACGCTGGAATTGGAGTCTACTTTCTCCTCTTCTCGTCTGTCCCATTATTTTAATTGCTTTATTGCTCGGATTAGATACACCTTATGAAACATATGAATCTGGTGGTCACTGGTTAACTGAATTATTAAAACCCGCAACAGTTGCTTTTGCATGGCCAATCTATAAATACTTTGATTTATTAAAGAAACATGGAATGGCTATCTTACTTAATGTCATTGTCGGTTCGTTTTTATCAGTCATTACTTCAGCACTACTAGCAAATTATTTTCAAATTGATTCATCACTAGAACATAGTTTAGCGCCACATATCGTAACAACACCAATCGCAATGGCTATTTCAGAAATGATTGGTGGTATGTCACAATTAACTGCTGTATTTGTCGTTTTAACTGCCTTAACAGGAGCATTGCTCGGTCCTTCTCTCATACGTATTTGCCGTATTAAAACAGCAATCGCAAAAGGTATTATGTTAGGAACGAGCGCAAATGGAACCGGTACATCAAAAGCATTCGAAATCGGTCCTGTGGAAGGAACAATTGCAAGTTTATCCATGCTTTTAACAGCAGGCGCTAGTTTGGTTATCGTTCCGCTTTTCTTGTCTTGGATACATTAAAGAAGCAAGTATTTACATACTTGCTTCTTTATTTATATATTGGCACAGCAATTCATAATCCTCTGGAAAAGCTAAACACAATTGTTCAACTTCATATATCCCTTTCCAAGCAATTTCATGTATTAACTCATCAGGATCTTGGATTTTCATATTACCGCCTATTTGTTTAACAAAATAATAATGGACATACACTGGAATTCCGTATGTAATACCCTCTTTTTCATATATTTTATTTACAACTTCCACATTGTAACCCGTTTCTTCCCAAACTTCCCTGATACAACATTCTTCTAGTGTCTCTCCCTTTTCAAGTCCTCCACTTGGGACAGACCACCTTTTTTCTTCTCCCTCTTTGCCCTGCAATACCATTAAAACTTCATTTTTTTCATTTACACATACCGCTGCACTACCTATCCATCTCTCCATAAACATCCCTCCCCTACTAAAATTCGCCTTCTTTATTATTTTCCCCTTGAAAAAAAGAGGAAAATAATAAAACAACGACGAAAAGTTACATCAACTTCATAGACAATCCCTTCTTAGAAATTAAAACTGGAAGGATGAAAATATGATTTCTAATTATGTTGTGGAATGTGTCTTTTGTGAAGAAAATCGAAAACCTCGCCAAGCTATTGTCACAGTTCCCGCCACTACTCAGCTACTAGCCCTTGAAAAAGTGCGCGCGGAATGCAAACGTCGCTTCGGAAAAACTGTATTATTGCAAACAGAAATTAAAGAAGAAATAATTTTCGAACAAAAAGAAAGCTGACCATAAATTGGTCAGCTTTCATATCCGATCATATTTTCACATGAAGATTAGGGGCATCCTCTTTAAGGATCGGGATTTTCCCATTATGTACGTTCCATAATGGTCATCGAACAATATATTTCTATGCAATTAACTATTGAATAGAATAGGGCAAAACTTGTTCGCATTTTTAGAAAAGGGATAGGGATATAATTCAAGTAGTACTTCGAATACTCGAACTTTACACTCATAATATTAAAACAAATCCTTTTATATGGGAAATATGAATTACCTATATAATTCATTCGTAAAATATATTAATAGTTTGCTATATTAATTTTATCCCGCTATTTGTAGGCAGTAACCCCCTGCTGATTATAATTTCACTTTATTCCATCAATAGCATACATCCAGCTAAAACCGGTGTCATAATCATCGAAAACCTCAAAAGCGTTCGCGGTGCATAATTTGTAAACTTCGCACCAATGTATGCCCCTAACATGGTCCCAATCAATACTTGCAATAACAATATATAATCTAAATATCCTTCCGAACTATATCCTAGCCCGCCTCCAATTGCAATCGGTAATATAACAAGCATTGTTGTCCCTACAGATTGCTGAATCGTAAGTCCCAATAGAACCATTAATCCAAGTTGAATAAACGGTGCAGAACCAATCCCAAATGAACCAGCCATCATTCCAGTAACTAATCCAAGGCATACACATTTCAACAAGTATTTCACGGAAAACTCTTTATGTTTATATAAAGACGACTGTTCTTTTTTTTGGAACATAATTAATTTAATAAACATAAAAATTGCCGATAAAAATAACATCCCAGCTGTAAACCAATGAAGAAGATGTGCTGGTATAAGTGAACCAAATTTAGAACCAATATAAGAGCCAATTGCGCCAAATCCCCCAACAATCCCACCTATAATAAGTGCAACATTGCCTTCACGGTAATGACTTACAACACCTGATAATGTCGTAAATGCCATTGCAGTTAAAGATGTTGCAAGAGCAACATGAATAGGAATTTGGAATACCAAAGTGAGTATCGCGATAATAAATCCAGCTCCTCCAGCTCCAACAAATCCTAATAAAATACCCATTACTAACATTGTTATAATAATTGCCACAGACTTTCCCTCCAGTAACACAATTATCCATCATATTTATCCTTACATACAAATAAAAAGCATCCTAGACGGATGCTTTTTATTTCAATGATATGTACTTAATCTTGATTAATCAAAATAACTGCTGGACCAGCGACCACCACTCCAGCTACTTCTATCTTTTCAAATTCCTTTACTGTAATAGAGATAACTCCTTCTCTTTCCATCAATTCTTTACTCAGGACATCAGTCGGGATTGCTTTCACCGTCTTACCTCCTTTTCATTTATACAATATGATAAAATGAAACTTTAATCAGTGGGGGTTTTTTCCGTACTTATTAATTATTACCCCTCACCAATCGGACTAATAATCACCCAATGCATCTATATATATGCATCACCTCCGCTTTCATTCCTTATTCCACTCAAAAACCTTCTCCCCCTTCCGTGACATATTGAAAAATAAAAAAGAAGCTATAACATATAGCTTCCCTCTACATTTCTTTAATCTTTATGCACCGTATATTCCATGACTTTTCCATCTCTATCAAATTGGAAAACAAGCTGTTCGCTATCTATTGGAATAAAGCCACGTTCAGTCCCAAGATAATACAAAGTGATAACTCCTTCTTCCCCACTTCTCGTGTCCGTTGAAGCGCCTAACAATTGTGTAATTTCTTCATTTGATTTCCCTATTAATTTATATTTTTGTAATAGATCATCTACCATATGTATCCGTTTCTCTGCATGATTTAACCATCTATTTTGATTAAACTTTGACGTATATTCATTTACACTTAGTTGTACAGTGCATACTATTAATGGTATGAGTGCTACTATTAAAACCCCAGACATTTGCTTCTTTTCTTCATTACGATTTTTAGAAGCATATAAAATAACCCTTTGAACCATGACTAATAAAACAAATGGTATGAATACTACAAAAATGCTCCTTACACTTAAGGGCATATGGATCATATCGATGACGAATATAAATAGAATGTACATTACTATATACAAACAAAAATAGACATACAAAATGCCACGTAGCATAGCGCTCAGAAAGATCCCCCCTTTTAACTCACTATATAATTCATCCTGCTAATCATTTCTCGAATCTGTTCTAATTCTTGCACTGTATATACTATTTTCCCTGCTAAGATTTCATTTCTGAAGAACGTTACAATTTGCTCCCGATCTTTTAATCTAGGTGTTTCCTCACTAGAAAGATCTATTATTTCTTTTCCATTTTCATTATAAAAATATACAACTGGTTTTACCTTTTCTTTTATACTATTAGTCTGCATTTCTTTCAAACAATTGTATAAAATTTGAGATAGTTTCTTCGCCTTATATACTGGATTCCCTTCATTTTTCACTTGTATAGTTGACGAATCTTTACCTACTATATATTCAAATGTCTCTTCTTTTTCAACTTCTTGTTGATACTTACCCATTTCATCAATCATAAATGAATATATACCAGCATTTTCTTTCGTTAAACCATGAACTAATTTCTCTTCCCATTCTTTCGTCTCAAGTAGATAAATACCAGTTTTGCACAAGATGAGATGATGGATTCGATTATCGTTTATTTCACTATTATTTTTAATAAAAACATTCGGCATGATTTGAATTTCAGCATCTAATATGATGCCTTGCTCTATGAATCCTCGCTTCATATAATGTAATGTTTCGTACGTATTCATTTCAGCGCCGTTTTTAGTATATTCTCGTAAATTTGCAATTAATTTTTGAAACATATGTATTTCATTATTATGTTTATTTTGTATTTCACTACGTTCTTTACTATGCTGCACAGCTAATTGATTTTTCATCATACGCATATTTTCAATTTCTCTATTTGCACTTACTTGTAAATCATTGTATTTTTTCTGTTCCATATTTTTCAAATTATTTTGTTGTTCTGTATGCTCTATCACCGTAGCTGCAATTTCATTTTTATACGTTTCAATCGCTTGTTTCTTTTCAAATTCTACTTGCTGACTCTCTGATTCTAACTGTTTATTTTTATAAAACAGCACAAATACTACAGCTAATAATATTAAAACCGCACCTATTAGCACATAATTCATATTTTTACCCCTTTATTTCATTTTCGATTATTTTTTATAAATATATCTACTATAGTATACTATGGTTTCGATACAGACTTTGTAAAAGTTGTATATTTTTAATAAAAGGCACCTCTGACGGGGCACCTTTTATTTTCACTCTATTGTACACCATACTGAATATAACTTGGATCGTAGTATA